>NZ_JASHFI010000004.1:0-133031 GCF_047460875.1 Streptococcus infantis
GCTTCTTTCACTGTCTTCTCTGGTGTCAAGACTGCTACTGAACCATCTGGGAAGGTTACTGTCGCTGTACCATCGTTGCCTACTTCTACCTTGCTTGCTGTTGGGTTAGCTTTCTTAACTTCGTCAGCTACCTTAGCTTTTTCTGCATCTGTAAGAGCTGATGGGTTCACTACTGGGGTGATTGCTGGGTTCTTAACGCCATTTGAATCAGCTTCTTTCACTGTCTTCTCTGGTGTCAAGACTGCTACTGAACCATCTGGGAAGGTTACTGTCGCTGTACCATCGTTGCCTACTTCTACCTTGCTTGCTGTTGGGTTAGCTTTCTTAACTTCGTCAGCTACCTTAGCTTTTTCTGCATCTGTAAGAGCTGATGGGTTTACAACTGGGGTGATTGCTGGATCTTTAGTTGCTACTTTTGGCGCACTTTCATCTGATGTCTTACCATCTTTGCTTGCTTTAGCAGTAACTGGACCTGCTGGGATTTCAACTGTTGGAGTGATGCTCGCTTTGCCGTCTTCTCCTGTTACACCTTCACCAATCTTATTGCCATCCTTGTCGAACAGCTCTACTTTAGTACCTGGGTCTGCTGTTACTTCAACTGGAGTCTTAGTACCCGCTTTACCTGTAAGGTCTGCTGTAATTTCTGGTTGAGTTAGTGCACTTGAATCTTTAACAGTCACCTTAACTGGGACTTCATCCTTAGAACCATCTGGGTAAGTGACTACTACTGTTGTTCCTTTATCACCTGGAGTAGTTGTATCTACTGGTGTCTTGAACTCAAAGGTTGTACCTTCTGGAAGCTCTCCAACGTTACCAATTGAGTTCTTAGCATCTGGTGTTTCACCTTGTTTAACAGTTTGATCTTTAGCTGTTGGGGTGTTATTTTCTGCATCAGATGTCTTATCTGGATCTTTTACTGTCACCGTAACTGGGACTTCATCCTTAGAACCATCTGGATAAGTGACTACCACTGTTGTTCCTTTATCACCTGGAGTAGTTGTATCTACTGGTGTCTTGAACTCGAAGGTTGTACCTTCTGGAAGCTCACCAACGTTACCAATTGAATCTTTGGCATTTGGTGTTTCACCTGGTTTAACACTTTGATCCTTCGCTACTGGGGTGTTCTTATCTGCATCTGTACGTGGATCTTTTACAGTTACTTTAACTGGAACTTCATCCTTAGAGCCATCTGGGTATGTTACAACTACGATAGCGTCTTTGTCGCCTTCTGTTGTTGTATCTACTGGTGTCTTGTACTCGAATTTAGTTCCTGATGGAAGATCACCTACGTTGCCGATTGAATCTTTAGCGTTTGGTTTATCACCTGGTTTAACACTTTGATCTTTCGCAACTGGAGTATTCTTATCTGCATCTGTGCGTGGTTCTTTCACAGTCACCTTAACTGGAACTTCATCTTTAGAACCATCTGGGTATGTTACAACTACGATAGCGTCTTTGTCGCCTTCTGTTGTAGTGTCTACTGGTGTCTTGTACTCGAATTTAGTTCCTGATGGAAGATCACCTACGTTGCCGATTGAATCTTTAGCGTTTGGTTTATCACCTGGTTTAACACTTTGATCTTTCGCAACTGGAGTATTCTTATCTGCATCTGTACGTGGATCTTTCACAGTCACCTTAACTGGAACTTCGTCTGTTGACTTGTCTGGGTAAGTAACTACTACTGTCGCGTCTTTTTCACCTGGTGTTTCTGTATCTACTGGTGTCTTATAAGCAAAGGTAGTGCCATTTGGAAGTTCACCAGCATTGTCGATTGAGCCTTTAGCGTCTGGTGTTTCACCCTTGTTAACGTCTTGAGCTTTAGCTTTTGGTGTGTACTTATCCGCATCTGTAGCTGATTCACTTGGTTCCTTAACTGTTACTTTAACTGGAACTTCGTCTGTTGACTTGTCTGGGTAAGTAACTACTACTGTCGCGTCTTTTTCACCTGGTGTTTCTGTATCTACTGGTGTCTTATAAGCAAAGGTAGTGCCATTTGGAAGTTCACCAGCATTGTCGATTGAGCCTTTAGCGTCTGGTGTTTCACCCTTGTTAACGTCTTGAGCTTTAGCTTTTGGTGTGTACTTATCCGCATCTGTAGCTGATTCACTTGGTTCCTTAACTGTTACTTTAACTGGAACTTCATCAGTTGACTTGTCTGGGTAAGTAACTACTACTGTTGCGTCTTTTTCACCTGGTGTTTCTGTATCTACTGGTGTCTTATAAGCAAAGGTAGTACCATTTGGAAGTTCACCAGCATTGTCGATTGAGCCTTTAGCATCTGGTGTTTCACCCTTGTTAACGTCTTGAGCTTTAGCTTTTGGATCGTTCTTATCTGCATCGCTACGTGGATCTTTTACAGTAACCTTAACTGGAACTTCGTCTGTTGACTTGTCTGGGTAAGTAACTACTACTGTTGCGTCTTTTTCACCTGGTGTTTCTGTATCTACTGGTGTCTTATAAGCAAAGGTAGTTCCATTTGGAAGTTCACCAGCATTGTCGATTGAGCCTTTAGCGTCTGGTGTTTCACCCTTGTTAACGTCTTGAGCTTTAGCTTTTGGTGTGTACTTATCCGCATCTGTAGCTGATTCACTTGGTTCCTTAACTGTTACTTTAACTGGAACTTCGTCTGTTGACTTGTCTGGGTAAGTAACTACTACTGTTGCGTCTTTTTCACCTGGTGTTTCTGTATCTACTGGTGTCTTATAAGCAAAGGTAGTGCCATTTGGAAGTTCACCAACATTGTCGATTGAGCCTTTAGCGTCTGGTGTTTCACCCTTGTTAACGTCTTGAGCCTTAGCTTTTGGATCGTTCTTATCTGCATCGCTACGTGGATCTTTTACAGTAACCTTAACTGGAACTTCATAAGTTAACGAATCTGGGTAAGTAACTACTACTATCGCGTCTTTTTCACCTGGTGTTGTTGTATCTACTGGTGTCTTGAACTCTGCTTTTGTTCCCTTAGGAAGTTTGTCAAAGTTTCCGATTGAAGCTTCTGCTTTTGGTTCCTCACCAACTTTAACAGTTTGATCTTTAGCTGTTGGAGTGTTGTTTTCTGCAGATGTCTTATCTGGATCTTCTACAGTCACCTTAACTGGAACTTCATCTTTAGATCCGTCTGGGTATGTTACAACTACTGTCGCGTCTTTTTCACCTGGTGTTTCTGTATCTACTGGTGTCTTATAAGCAAAGCTAGTACCATATGGAAGGTCACCAGCATTGGCGATTGAGCCTTTAGCGTCTGGTGTTGAACCCTTGTAAATGTCTTGAGCTTTAGGTTTTGGATCGTTCTTATCTGCATCGCTACGTGGATCTTTTACAGTTACTTTAACTGGAACTTCATCAGTTGACTTATCGGGATAAGTAACTACTACTATCGCGTCTTTTTCACCTTTGGTTGCTGTATCTACTGGTGTCTTATAAGCAAAGGTAGTACCACTTGGAAGTTCACCAGCATTGTCAATTGAGCCTTTAGCGTCTGGTGTTTCACCTTGTTTAACAGTTTGATTTTTAGCTGTTGGTGTGTACTTGTCTGTTTCCCTAGCAGCTGGAGTAACTAAGTATGCTGCTGCAATCTTATCTGTAGATTTATCAGGATAAGTAATGACAAGGTTTCCTTTTTCATCGACACTATATGTAGTACCTGGAGGGAAACTTGCATTTGCTTTTGTAGTTGCGGCGATAATCTTGTTTTTCTCTTCTTCACTAACATTGTTAGGATTAGCAACTTCTACTTTTTCACCTGGAACAGCATCAAGCTTCTTAGTAAGTTCCAAAACGGTAACTTTCAGGTCTCTCGTTACAACTGCATTTTTCTTACTTCTAACTGCGAAGGTCACAACAGTATCACCCGCTGGTTGGTCCCAATCAACAGTACCTCCGTATCCGGCTGAACGTTGTCTAATGGTATCTGTTCCAGCTGTCGATATGTAATAACCTGTAGGTTTCAAGCCCTTGACAGCTGTTGGATTGTTAGGAACCCAGAAGTTTTGAATCGCATTAGATGCTGCTGTAACACCAACATTAACAGATTCACCTGGATAAACAGTGATATGTGATCTGGTAACGAGAAGTTGGGTATTATCGTTTCCTCTTGAAACACCTCCGTCCACTTCAGGCTTTTCTGCACGAGTCGCCGTAATCGTAGTGCTCTTAGGAGATTCACTTCCACCTGCTGGTGTAGCTGTCGCTGTAATTTGTCCTTCTGGAAGACTATTTATTGGAGAGATAGTAGCAATACCTTGATCGTTTGCTACGGCTTCGCCGATCACAACTCCGTCATTATTGTAAAGCTTCACTGTAGAACCAGGTTCTGCTTTAACTGTCACATCAGTTGGCGTACTTGCTTTACCTGATAGATCTGAAGTGATCTCTGGCGCTTGGCCTGCTGGCTTATTAGTGTCAGCAGGTTTATTTGATGGAGTAACTAGATATGAAGCGTCAATCTTATCTGTTGATTTATCAGGATATGTAACGACAAGATTTCCTCTTTGATCAACATTATATAAAGTGCCTGGAGGGAAACTTGCATTTGCTTTTTTAGTTGCTGCGATAATTTTATTTTTCTCGTCTTCAGAAACATTGTTAAGATCAGCAACTTCTACTTTTTCACCTGGAACAGCATCAAGCTTCTTAGTAAGTTCCAAAACGGTAACTTTCAGGTCTCTCGTTACAACTACATTATTCTTACTTCTAACTGAGAAGGTCACAACAGTATCACCTGCTGGTTGGTCCCAATCAACAGTACCTCCGTATCCGTTATTACGTCTTTTAACGGGTTCAACATCTTCACCTTTCCCACCTGACTTCAAGAAAACACCTCTAGGAAGCAAACCCTTGACACCGTCTGGATTTTTAGGAACCGAAAAGTTTTCCATCTCTTTAGATACTGCTACAACACCAATCTTAACAGATTCACCTGGATAAACAGTGATGTGTGATTTGGTAACGAGTAGTTGGGTATTATCACTATCGTTCCCTCTTGAAACACCACCTTCTACAGTTGTCAATGTTGGTCGTGTCGCTGTTACAGGTGCACTCTTAGGAGACTCACTTTCGCCTGCTGGTGTAGCTGTAGCAGTGATTTCACCTACAGGAAGGCTATTTGTTGGCGTAACAGTAGCTACACCTTGAGCATTTGCTACTGCTTGACCGATAACAACACCATCATTATTGTAGAGTTTAACAGTTGAACCTGCTGGTGCTTGGACAGTTACATCCGTTGCAGAACTTCCTTTTCCATCAAGGTTTGAAGTGATGACTGGAGCTGCTACTGCCGCACGTACTCTACGTGATTTAGCTACTTGAGAGCCATCTTTAATAGTTTGAGCTGCTGACAAGCGTGCACTTGAACCATCTGCAAAATTAACAACTACTGATCCGTCTGCTTGAACTTGAACATCAGTTGCTTTAGAGTTAGCTGCCTTAACAGCTGCTACTACTTTTGCTTTTTCTTCATCAGTAAGTGCTGATGGATTGTAGACCACTGTCACCTCTGGAGCTTGGATGCTATCTGCTTCCTTAGCTTTTTCAGGCGCAACTACTGGTTCTTCTTTCGAATTTTGAGTAGTTTCAACTTTTTCTCCAGCCACTGCTGCTGGAGCTACTTCTACAGCTGGTGCTGCATAAGTTGTTTTCTCTTCAGCTGCAGCTGGCTTAACCCCCTCTGCTGTAGAGCTAGCTTCTGGCTTAGCTTCTACTGCATCTGCTTTGACTGATGGAGCTACTAACGCTGCCCCAACCGCAAAAACAAGCGAACAACCGAAAAGGAAATGTTTTCCTTTTTTGATCATACGCCAATTCTTCTGTTCTGTATTTTTTCGATTAAAATACATGAATCTTTTCTCCTAATTTTAAAAATTATAGCATGTCTTTAACATACATTTAACATTATAAACAAACTCTTTAATTTAGTCAATCATTTTGCTATTTTTATCTTTCTTTTTTTTCGATACAAAAAAAATATAAAAACAATATTTATATTTGCAAAATATAAGATGAATCAGTTCAGCCATTTCCTTTGTTTTTTTAAAACACTTGTGATATAATAACAAACATCGAAAAATATATGATTTTTGTTCATTATAATCAAATATATTACAGGAGGACTGATTCATGAGAGAACTATTAACTCAAAAAGAACAAAGACAATTAAGAATTTTAGAATTTCTGTTTGAAAATCCAAGCTGGATTCACCTAGATCCTCTTGCAGAAACACTCGGTATCAACTCGCGTATCATTAAAAGTGATATCAAGGAGATGCGTGACATCCTTTCTTGCTTTGAGATACAGTCTTCAACTGCTGGTATTCGACTAGCTAACAATGGAAATTTAGGCATTGAACGAATTTATCGCCACGTTTTACAAGATTCTTCAAACTTTCAAGTTTTAAAGGCTTTCTTCCTATTAGAGGAACCCTTTACCTATGAACATCTGGCCCAAACCCTTGATGTCTCACTCCCTTCACTTCGAAAAAAGGTTGCTGAGATCAATAGTATCTTGCAGAACAAATATCGGTTCAAACTTAAGGTAACACCAATCTCTATCATTGGAGATGAGAGAGATATCCGCTTCTTCTTCGCCCAGTATTTCCATGAAGCCTATGGTTACTTCAAGTGGCCATTTTCTGATTCTAAAAAAGATATAGAAGATTTTGTTGCTTTCTTTATTAAATTGACAGGTTTCCCTGCTACTTATGCAAACTTGTTCCAGATAGAGACACAAACAGCCGTTAATCTGCATCGATTTAAAATAGGTGCTACCATTAAAACTGTAGCTGATTCTTCAAAGATTCTTCCTATATATGATCAACTTTCTGAGTCCCAATCCCAACTTGAACCTCTAGCTAAGCGCCTGAATATCGAAATCAATCACGAGACTTTAGGACAGCTTTTCGACTCTTACACTCAAAAAGGGATTTTCTTTACAGTTGAAGAATTTCTAGCTGCACGTTCAGTTGATAAGCAAGTCGATCACTCTTACCACGCGGCTAGAGATGTCCTAGATAACCTTACTCGTGAGTTTGGTGTCCACTTTTCAAATACAGATGTGCTAGTATGGCACTTACACAATACTGCTCTTCTTGAGCGTCAAGAAATCAACTCAGAATCTATCATTTCTCATAACAAATCCTACGCTCTTAATAAAATCAAAAAGTTCTTCCCTAAATTTTACGAATCCGCTGTTTTCGAAATGATGCGTTATAAATCTAACTTGGGACAAAAAGAACATGCACACGCTGTTATTCATCTCGTTTATACTCTTTTGACCCACGCTTCAGATTTGATTGAACAACTATTAAACGTTCAAGTTAAGGTCCGTGTTCTTGTTTTAAGTGAGTTTGACTTTGCACATCCACGAGCTCTAATCTCTCTTTATAAATTCTATACATCTAAAAATATCCAGTTTGAGACTTGGGATAAAGAAACGCTTAATGTAGATGAAATAATGGCAGCTGATTATGATGCTATTCTAACAAACTTCGACATTGATGGGCTAAAACATCCAAATTTAATTAATATTGGTCGCATGGCTAATCTACAAGTCATTACCGAACTCAATAAAATTTCAGTCAGTAAACTTTAAATTGATTTAGCTCCCCCAAATGGAGCTTTTTCTTTTTATATATTTTAAGAAAACGATTGCATAAAATTTTACTCCATGCTATACTAGGATAGAAATAAATGATAGGAGAGTGTCTATGAAAAACACGTCATCTCAACCAGATAAAAAAATGGTTTACAGTATCCGTTCTCTAAAAAACGGAACTGGCTCTGTCCTTATTGGAGCAAGCTTTATCCTCCTTGCTTTAACAACACCTTCTGTATCTGCAGCTGAAACTAGTCTTGGCACACAAGAAAATGTAAGCGCTATTAGTGCGAACCCAGCTACTACAGAAACCAGCCAAACTGAGGAAAAAACGTCTATTTTGGACCACAAAGATGCAAACGCTTCCCTAGAGTCTAAAACATCTGAACCAGTAGCAGTTTCTGAAACAACTACAACTGAAGCTACTCCAAATCTTCCAAACAACAAAGACGAGAAAACAGAAGTATCAAGTCTAGCTGCTGAGAAAGCTTCGACAGCAGACACTGTATCTGAAATCCCAATCCAAGACAACTATTTCCGCATCCACATCAAAAAACTTCCTCAAGAAAACCAAGATTCGCAAGGTCTTTGGACTTGGGATGATGTTGAAAAACCATCTGAGAACTGGCCAAATGGAGCCCAGTCCTTCAAGGATGCCAAGAAAGACGACTACGGCTACTACCTAGATGTCAAACTAAAAAACGAGCAAGCCAAGAAAATCAGCTTCCTCATTAACAACACCAAAGGGGATAATCTTACTGGAGACCGTTCTGTAGAGCGTCTCTCTCCAAAAATGAATGAAGCTTGGCTAGATGAAAACTATAAAGTACACAATTATCAACCTCAGCCAGCGGGAACGATCCGCGTCAACTATTTCCGCACCGATGGCAACTATGACAAGAAATCTCTCTGGTACTGGGGTGATGTGAAGACTCCAAGCAATGGTGAATGGCCTGATGGAACAGACTTTACTGCAAGTGGAAAACACGGACGCTACATCGATATTCCGCTCAATGAAGCAGCGAGAGAATTTGGATTTTTACTATTAGATGAGAGCAAGAAAGGCGATGATGTGAAAATCAGAAAAGAAGATTATAAATTTACTGACCTGAAAAACCATAGTCAAATTTTCCTTAAGGATGATGACGAAACCATCTACACCAACCCTTACTATGTACACGACATCCGTATGACTGGTGCCCAACATGTAGCTAAATCTCGTATTGAAAGTAGTTTCTCTACCTTGGTTGGGGCTAAAAAAGAAGACATCCTTAAACATTCCAACATCACTGACCACCAAGGGAATAAAGTGGCTATCTCCGATGTTACAATCGATGAAGCAGGTAAGAAGGTAACCTACATCGGTGACTTCTCTGACACTCAAAACCCTTACACCGTTGCCTACGATTCAGATCGCTTTACAACTCGTTCTAGCTGGCGTCTCAAAGACGAGACTTACAGTTACGAAGGCCCACTCGGTGCAAATCTTAAAGAAGATGGTAAACGTGTTGATCTGACCCTCTGGTCTCCAAGTGCCGATAAGGTTTCAGTTGTCGTCTACGATAAAAAAGATCCTGAAAAAGTGGTCGGAACCGTCGCCCTTGAAAAAGGAGAAAAGGGAACCTGGAAACAAACTCTGGATGAGAATTCAGGTCTCGGCATCAGTAACTACACTGGTTACTACTACCACTACCAAATCGAACGCCAAGGCAAGACTGTTCTCGCACTAGATCCTTATGCTAAATCTCTGGCAGCTTGGAACAGCGATCTAGCAAAAACAGACGCTGCCCATAAAGTTGCTAAAGCTGCCTTTGTAGACCCAGCAAAACTAGGGCCACAAGACTTGACTTATGGTAAGATTCGCAATTTCAAATCTCGCGAAGATGCTGTTATCTACGAGGCTCACGTTCGTGACTTCACTTCAGATCCTGCCATCGCAAAAGATTTAACTAAGCCATTTGGTACTTTTGAAGCCTTTATCGAAAAACTTGACTACCTCAAAGACCTGGGCGTGACCCACATCCAGCTCCTTCCAGTCTTGTCCTATTACTTTGTTAATGAAATGAAGAACCAAGAACGCTTGTCCGCCTATGCTTCAAGCAACAGCAACTACAACTGGGGTTATGACCCGCAAAACTACTTCTCCTTGACTGGTATGTACTCAAGTGATCCTAAGGATCCAGAAAAACGTATCGCAGAATTCAAAAATCTCGTCAACGAGATCCACAAACGTGGCATGGGTGCTATCTTAGACGTAGTATACAACCATACTGCCAACGTCGATATCTTTGAAGACCTTGAGCCAAACTACTACCACTTCATGGATGCAGACGGAGCACCTCGTACTAGCTTTGGTGGTGGTCGTCTAGGAACAACCCACTACATGTCTAAACGCGTCTTGGTAGACTCTATCAAGTATCTGGTTGACACCTACAAAGTTGATGGTTTCCGTTTCGATATGATGGGAGACCACGATGCAGCTTCTATCGAAGAAGCTTACAAGGCTGCACGCGCCCTCAATCCAAACCTCATCATGCTTGGTGAAGGTTGGAGAACCTATTCTGGTGATGAAAATATGCCAACTAGACCTGCTGATCAGGATTGGATGAAACACACAGATACTGTTGCTGTATTTTCAGATGACATCCGTAACAACCTCAAGTCTGGCTATCCAAACGAAGGTCAACCTGCCTTTATCACAGGTGGCAAGCGTGATATCAATACCATCTTCAAAAATCTCATTGCTCAACCAACCAACTTTGAAGCAGACAGTCCTGGAGATGTTATCCAGTATATCGCAGCCCATGATAACTTGACCCTCTTTGACATCATTGCCCAGTCTATCAAAAAAGACCCAAGCAAGGCTGAGAACTATGCGGAAATCCATCGTCGTTTGCGACTTGGAAACCTCATGGTCTTAACAGCACAAGGAACACCATTTATCCACTCTGGGCAGGAATATGGACGTACCAAACAATTCCTTGATCCAGCCTATAAGACTCCTGTTCCTGAAGATAAGGTTCCAAACAAATCTCACTTGTTGCGTGATAAAGATGGTAATCCATTTGTCTATCCATACTTCATCCATGATTCTTATGACTCTAGCGATGCTATCAACAAGTTTGACTGGACCAAGGCAACAGATAAAAAAGCATATCCTGAAAATGTTAAGAGTCGCGACTACATGAAAGGATTGATTGCTCTTCGTCAATCTACAGATGCCTTCCGACTTAAGAGTCTTAAAGATATCAAGGAGCGTGTCCGCCTCATTACTGTCCCAGGACAAAATGGTGTTGAAAAAGAAGACGTGGTCATCGGCTACCAAATTACTGCTCCAAATGGAGATATCTATGCAGTCTTTGTCAATGCTGATGATAAAGAACGTGAATTCACTCTAGGAACTGAATTTACTCACTTGAGAAATGCCCAAGTCTTGGCTGATGAAAACCAAGCAGGACCAGTAGGAATTGCCAACCCTCAAGGTCTCGAATGGACTGAAAAAGGCTTGAAAGTGAACGCTCTCACTGCTGTGGTTCTCCGCTTGTCCCAAGGTGGTCCCATTGTCGCTCCAACTGTGGAAGAAAAACCAGAATTTGATCTTTCTAGCTTGGAAGCCGACCAAAGTCAAGCCCAAAACCTAGCAACAAATCCTGACTCTCAAGAAACTGTTGCAAAGACTCTTTCTCAAAAAGTCCTTCCAAACACTGGAACAGAAAACAAATCACCTCTTGCTCTTGCTGGATTCAGCATTCTGTCCCTTCTTGGACTTGGAAGCTTCCTAAAGAAAAAAGAGGAAAAATAGGGCTATAGACTTCAATAAGACAGCACGTCACAAATAATCAATAAAAAGCAAGAACTAAAAAATTCTTGCTTTTTTACATGAGCGAGTTAAAATAGAGATTTTTATTACCAAAGAATTCCCTTATAGGACAAAAGAAGAGCTAGGAATAATAATCCGTAGAAGAACATAAAGAGCCACTTCAATTTCACACACAGAGCTACTTATTCACGGATAAAGGCTAATAAAATTCCTATAACGAGATACATTTTTTCCTTCTTTAATGGCTATATTTTATCATCATTATCCACATAGAAAAAGAGGAACTAAGGTCCTCTTAACTTTAGATTCTTGCTTCTGCATCTGCTACTACTTGGGCAAGACTGGTCTGACCAAGTTCAGCCTCCATAGCTTGCTGGATTCTCTCCAATTTTTGATCCAAAACATCATGAATATGAGCTCCAACTGGGCAATTTGGATTTGGATTGTCATGGAAACTGAAGAGTTGACCTGTCTTACCAAGACACTCGACCGCTTGATAAATATCCAAAAGACTGATATCCTCAAGATTTTTGATAATTTCTGCCCCTCCAGTTCCACGCGCGACGGAAATCAAGTCTGCTTTTTTCAGTTGGGATAAAGTTTTACGGATAATAACAGGATTGACTCCAACACTACTAGCTAGAAAATCGCTAGTCACCTTGCTTTCCTTCCCTTTTAGGGCAATGATTACCAACATATGTGTTGCAATGGTAAATCGACTTGAAATTTGCATCCTCTTCTCCTTTTTTCGTCAGATTAGTTCCTTCTTTTCTTAAGTTTATTATATCTCTTCTAGTTGTAATGTCAAGAGTTACCACTAAGCCAGTCATCCAATTCAACATCATGTCCTTGACTCTGAGCGATTTCGTGCAACAAGTCCTGATTGTGGGTATGGTGAATCCCATTAACTAAGCTCTCATAGTAGACTTGATAGTAGGGTAATTGTAAGTCTTTTGCTAGCTGTAATTCTGCCTCAATATCATAATCGACACGACGAAAATCAGCATCTTTTAAACCTTTTTCGTCAAATTCTAAGATCATGTATTGGGCCCGCAAGTCTTTGCGTAAATTCTCAGATAAAAAGAAGGGTTGACCAATCGAGCCTGGGTTCAGGATAAGCTGACCACCACTACCATAACGAAGAAACTGCTGATGGATATGACCATAAATGGCAATATCGCAATCTGGATTGGTGACAAGACGATCAAAATCCTCTTGTTTTCCCATATGAATCAATTCTCGCCCCCAGTTTTTATCAGGCAAGTGATGACTAATCCCTAGCTTCAGATCTCCAAACTGGCGATGCACTTGCAAAGGATAGTCCTGCAGTGCCTCAATCTCTTGGCTGCTAATTTCTTCCATGATATACTGACACTGGCGCAAGAGATAACGATGGCTAGGTCTAGTTTCATCTAACTGACGATGACAGGCTCGCCATAAGCTCTCCTCCCAATTTCCCAGAACTCTAAGAGTAATGGGTAAAGTGTCCAATCTCTGGAGAATATTTTTCCGTCCTGTTCCTGGCATCAGGATATCTCCCAAGAGCCAGTACTCATCAACTCCTGCCGTTTGAGCATCTTCTAGCACAGCCTCCAGAGCAGTTGTATTTCCGTGTATATCTGATAGTACTGCAATTTTTGTCATGACGAGTCCTCTTGATTTATTTCTGTTTTCATTATACCAAACGCCTATCTAAAATCAAAATCTACTTCCTTTTCCATCGTTTTTTACTTTACTTTTTTAGTGAAAAGGGTTACAATGAAGGTGACAAAATGTTAGGAGGTTTTTGCAATGACACAACGTTATGAAAATATCATGGTCGCTATTGATGGTTCTAAAGAAGCTGATCTTGCCTTTGTCAAGGGAGTACAGATCACCCTACGTAACCAAGGAAAATTAACCCTTGCCCATGTGATTGATACTCGTGCCCTTCAAAGTGTTTCAACATTTGATGCTGAAGTTTACGAAGAACTACAACTTGAAGCTCAAAACTTGATGGCAGAATACGAAAAGCGTGCAAAAGACGCTGGAGTCACAGATATTCAGCTAGTCATTGAAATGGGAAATCCGAAGACCCTGTTGGCTAAAACCATCCCTGAAGAAGAACATGTTGACTTGATTTTAGTCGGAGCAACGGGACTCAATGCCTTTGAGCGTCTCCTAGTTGGTTCTTCTTCTGAGTACATTTTGCGCCATACCAGCGTTGACCTCCTTGTCGTTAGAGATAAGGATAAAACTTTATAATTTGTAGAAAGACAAGAGAGAGTGGGACAGAAATCGGTAATTCGTTAGAATTCGATTTCGTCGTCCCACCTCCGCACAGTTGAGTAGGGCTATAAAAGCTGATGAAATCAGCGTAGTAGAGCCCACTCAACCACTGCGTCTTGCTCGACAATCCAAATACAATTGAGAGGCTAGGACTTTTGTCCCAGCCTCTCGTTTTTGTCTCTATAATATTTGTAGTGAGTAAAATCCCTATGGATATTATGGGGCATATTTTGTTGTAGAAAAAAGGCCCTTTTACGAAAACAGCATTTTCTCTAGCTACAGCCTATTTTTTATTTTCTCTTTCCTTATGGCGTTCATAAGCCTTTATCTGTCGCTCAATTTCCTTTTTAATAGCTGGTTCTGGAGCATATTTCTCCTCCCAATCATCCGGTTTAAGGATTTTATGAGTTACGGGATCAAAGTGGGCCTTACCATCTGGGAAAACCTTGCCCATATTGGCCTGATGGACAATTTCAAAAATTCGTTCTGGATCCACACCCATCAACACAAAACTTCCATAAGTAAAGTAAAGTGTATCAATCAGGGCATCTGCCTGACCAACTAGAGT
The DNA here is from genome assembly GCF_047460875.1 of Streptococcus infantis. Classification (GTDB taxonomy): domain Bacteria; phylum Bacillota; class Bacilli; order Lactobacillales; family Streptococcaceae; genus Streptococcus; species Streptococcus infantis_AA. The sequence continues at coordinate 14,241 of NZ_JASHFI010000004.1, forward strand.
CACCTCAGCTGGTGTTGATTTGCTTACTTTCTCAGCTGCTTTATCAAGGGCCTGGTGCAAGTCTAATACAGCTTGTTGGAATTCCTCTTCTGAATCACTAGAGGCACGAACAAACTCTACCAATTCTTCAATCTTAAAGTCCGCACGATGGGTTGCCCCTTCCAAATCCCAAGCCTTTGGTTCTTCCTGGGTTCTCTCATCCATCATATGATGGAAGGCCTTGACCTTATTAAAGTGATAGTCGCGACTGACAAAGACTTTTTCAGAAGCCAGTACTCCAAAGTGCTCCAAGGCTTTATGAATCCCATCCTCTTGGTTACTCGTCGTGATATGTTTGGCTACTTCCTTAACACTACTACTACCATTTCCCATGGCGACCGACATCCCAACGCCAGCCAACATTTCTAGGTCATTATCCGAATCACCAAAGGCCATAACTTGGTTCAGGTCAAAGCCGTACTCTTTTCCGACGCGACGAATTCCTTCTAATTTCGAATTCCCTTGGTTGATGATGTCCGCTGCAAAAGGATTGCTTCGTGTAAACTTAAGATATTCAAACTCTGAGGCTGCTTGGTTAGACTCCTCAGGTGTCATCAACATGAGAACCTGGTAGATGGGTTGGTTAATCAAATCTAGTAAATCATCTTCTTTTTGAGGAAGGGCCTTACTGACCATACGATTAAAGGAATGACTGACTGTTCGAGTCAAAAATTTAGGAACAAAGCGGCTCACTAGCTGGGACAAAGGACTTAACCCAAAGGACATAATCCGAGAGCCAATCACATCTTGTCTCGTCCCCATAGCGATTTCTTTTCTATTTTTCTTAGCGTATGCAATAACTTGTCTTAGACTTCGTTTATCAATCGGACTTGCAAAAAGTACACGTTCTTTGTTAAAGATATATTGGCCATTATAGGTAACTGCAAAATCCAGATCCAAATCATCCATCAAATCCTTAACAAAAAATGGTCCTCGTCCGGTCGCTACCCCCACAAGAACACCCTGGTCCTTCACAATCTTGATGGCTTCTTTAGTAGATTTCAAAACACTCTTTCGATCATTGACAAGTGTTCCATCTATATCAAAAAAAACAGCTTTGACTTCCATGACTATCTCATTCCTTTCTTTTATGATACAATGATTATACCATTATTTCAGAAAAAGTGAGTGAATCATGACTAAGAAAATCCTCGTTTTACACACAGGTGGCACTATTTCCATGCAAGCAGATGACTCAGGAGCTGTTAGAACTAGTGCAGATAACCCTATGAATCATGTCTCAAATCCCTTAGAGGGAATTCAAATCCATGCTTTGGATTTTTTAAATTTACCCAGTCCTCATATCAAGCCTAAACACATGCTGGCTCTCTATCACAAAATCAAGCAAGAGGCAAAGAATTTTGATGGCGTTGTCATCACACACGGTACCGACACCCTCGAGGAAACGGCTTATTTCCTAGACACCATGGAAATTCCTCACATTCCCATCGTATTGACCGGAGCTATGAGAAGCTCCAATGAGCTAGGAAGTGATGGCGTCTACAACTATCTCAGCGCCTTACGTGTTGCAAGTGATGACAAGACCGCTGATAAGGGGGTACTGGTCGTGATGAATGATGAAATTCACGCTGCCAAGTATGTCACTAAGACCCATACCACGAATGTCGGAACCTTCCAAACACCGACTCATGGCCCACTAGGTCTCATCATGAAGCAAGATATTCTCTATTTTAAAACTGCAGAACCTCGTGTCCGTTTTGATTTAGGTAGCATCCAAGGTTTGGTGCCCATCATCCCTGTTTATGCTGGCATGACAGAAGAACTCCTTGATTTACTGCCTGTCGATCAACTGGATGGTCTCATCATTCAGGCTTTCGGTGCTGGAAATGTTCCTAAGGAAACATCTCGAAAATTAAACACCCTTATCCAAGCAGGGCTTCCCATTGCCTTGGTTTCTCGTTGTTTTAATGGTATCGCTGAGCCTGTATATGCCTATGAAGGTGGAGGCGTTTGTCTGCAAAATGCTGGTGTATTTTTTGTCAAAGAGCTGAATGCTCAAAAAGCCCGTCTCAAACTCCTCATTGCTATCAATGCTGGCCTCAAGGGAGACGAATTACGAGCCTATATGGAAGGATGAGAAAAGGCGGTCAGATAGAAAGGGATAGACCAAAATTTTATTTCCTAGTCTTAGAACAACTGAACTTTAATAATCCATTAGATGATGGATTTAGAAATGAAGCTTTCGTCAAAGTTACCATACAAATTAAAATCGAGGTCGAGATATAAAATCCCGACCTCTTTTTCTTATTCTTTTCGAGTTGAACGGCGTTCAATCAAACCATGTGGTAAAAGAACTTCACGTTCTTCTAACTCTTCCTTGTGCATAATCTTAGTCAACATACGCATACTAATGGCACCAAGGTCATACAAAGGTTGAGCAATGGTTGTTAGATTTGGACGAGTGTAGCGCGCGATTTGTGAATCATCACTGGTGATAATTTCGAACTCTTCTGGTACAGAAATTCCTTTATCAGAAAGACCGTTCAAAACACCTGCCGCTAATTCATCACCTGTCACAATTGCTGCTGTTGCTTTAGAAGAAATCAAGCGTTCTGCCAAGGCATAACCATCGTCATAACGGTATTTTGATTCAAAAACAAGACCTTCACTATAGTTGATTCCCGCTTCTTTCAAAGCATCTTTATAACCAGCCAAGCGAATTTTACCGTTGATGTCATCCACTAATGGTCCACTAATAAAAGCAATTTTTTTATTTCGTCTCAAGAGGTGGCGGACTGCATCAACAGTAGCATGTTTATAGTCAATATTGACACTTGGAAGTTGGTGCTCCACATCCACTGTCCCCGCGAGAACAACAGGAGTACGTGAGCGTGAAAACTCTGAGCGAATCTTCTCAGTCAAATGATAACCCATGAAGATAACGCCATCCACCTGTTTAGAAAAAAGAGTATTGACTACAGATACTTCCTTCTCATCATCTTCGTCACTATTGGCAAGGACAATGTTGTATTTGTACATTTCCGCGATATCATCAATCCCTTTAGCAAGGGTAGAGAAATAAGTATTTGTGATATCTGGAATGACGACTCCAACTGTTGTCGTTTTCTTGCTTGCTAGACCACGTGCTACTGCATTTGGACGATAATCAAGACGGTCGATGACCTCTAAAACCTTCTTGCGAGTGTTTTCCTTGACGTTCTTATTGCCATTAACAACACGACTAACAGTCGCCATTGACACTCCTGCTTCTCGGGCAACGTCATAAATTGTTACTGTATCATCTGTATTCATTCCGTTTCCTTTCTACTTTGAAAATTTTGTTTTCATGATTCCACTATTTTCATTCTACCACTTATTGTAAGCATTTTCAAGCATTTGATGAAGATTCGTTGAAAAAAGTTTCAAAAACATTCACAACTTTTTAAAAGCAGTTGACTTTTCTTGATTTTTCTAGCAGTTTGCAGTATGATAATAAGAAAATCAATCAGGAGAAACGGATGGCTTTTACAGATTCCCATAGACGGTGCGCCAGTTTCGGTGTTGTGACCAATCTACCCGATGATGTTATCGACTCTATCTGGTATATTATTGATCATTTTTTAAAACATGTTTTTGAATTAGAGGATGAGCTCGAATTTCGACTTTTAAACAATGATGGTTCCATCACTTTCCGTTTTTCAAGTCAACACCTTCCGACTACGATTGACTTTGATTTTAATCATCCCTTTGATCCACTCTATCCACCAAAAGTTCTGGTGCTAGATATGGATGGTAAGGAAACTATTCTCCTCCCTGAAGAAAATGATCTATTTTAAAAACTCTAGTCTCCTCTGTAAATACTTCGGAAACTAGAGTTTTCTTATTTTTTCAATTCTTGATACAAGTGCCGAATTGGTTGTCCCAAGACTGGATGGATGAAATGAGGTGCAATTTCCTGCAGAGACTCTAAGACAAAGAGTCGCTCAGCGATATAAGGATGCGGCAAGATGAGGTCGTTTGTATAGATGATCTGGTCCTCTACAAAAAGCAAATCCAGGTCAATCAAGCGAGGTCCCCAATGCACCTCTCTGATCCGTCCCATTTCTGCCTCAATGGCCAACAAGGTTTCTAACAAGATTGGAGCAGGCAACCAGGTTTCCACTTCAATAACCTGATTGACAAAACTATCTTGCTCTACACCGCCCCATGGATCAGTTGTAATCACACTGGACTCTTTGAGAATACGAATCCCGCGAGCACTCATGTTAGCAATAGCTTGCTTGAGATTAGCCGTCTTATCCCCCATATTACTTCCCAAGGCAATAAAGGCACGCTGTTTGCGACGGTGGATGGTTACTGAACAAGTATCCAGCGGTAGATGGATAGGTGCCCAAGGTTTTTTTAGTTCCAGCTCAATCTCTTGAACGAGAGGGTAGGTTTCAAAAGTACGCTCTACAAGTTTATAAGCTACCGTTTCAATCAGGTCTTCAGTGGTTTCCTGAAACCAAGTCGTCCATTGCTGACAGAGTTCGCCATAATGGACAGAAGCTTCCAAATCTAAGTCCGTAGCAGCCTTGGTCATATCATAGGATAAGTTTGCATCAATGATAAATTTTTGGCCCAGTTCCTTCTCACTCGGGAAAAGACCATGATAGGCAAAAATTTCCAAATCCTTAATGCGCAATTGATCCATAACTAGTCCTTTCTAGAAAAAATCGTTTGAATCGATTTTTATAACCCCATGAGACGGTATGCTTGATCTCGAAGATCTTTGTCTGTCTCAAACACTCCACGAGCTACTGTTGTCAAGGTTGCAGTTCCTGGTTTTCGAACACCACGCATGCTCATACACATATGCTCTGCTTCAATAACAACGAAAGCACCTTTGGCACCAAGATAGTCCATCAAAGCATCAGCCACTTCGATATTCAAGCGTTCTTGAATCTGTGGTTTTTTAGCATAAACTTCCACCGTACGAGCTAGCTTTGACAAACCTGCCACACGTCCGTCTGGAATGTAAGCGATATGAGCTTTCCCATAAAAGGGCAAGAAGTGATGTTCACACATGGTATGGAAAAAGATATCCTTTTCTACTACCATATTGTCATCAATAATTTCAAAGGATTTTGACAAATGCTCCTCCGCAGTTTGACCAAGTCCTGAAAAAATCTCTTGGTACATACGAGCAACACGGGCAGGTGTTTCCTGCAAACCTTCACGATTTGCATCCTCACCAACTGCCTCGATAATCATTTTTACAGCTACTTCAATTTTTTGTGTATCCATTCTCTAATTTTTCCTCTCCATCAGATAGGCTCTCACCTGGCTCAAGAAATACAAGGAGCCCGTAACTAACCTAACTGTTTTTTTCTCTTCATTTTCTGTCATTTTTTGATCTAGAAAATCCTGCCAACCTTGGTAGCTGAGATTTCTAGAATAGGCTGATTCTTTTAGTAACGCTTCGTCAGTTGCCCGACCATCCTCAAAGTGAGTGAGGGTCAGTTCAGTATCTGGCAAAGTCTCTAATAAGTCTAACATATCCTCCAAGGCCTTGGTTTTGATACAAGTAAAGAGGATTTCCTTACGATAATCCGCAAAGCGTTCTTGCAAGGTTGCCAATAAAGCCTTGATAGCATGGGGATTGTGAGCCCCATCCAAAATCAGCAAGGGGTCTCTCGACACAACTTCCAAACGCCCTGGCCAACTTGTTTCTTCCAAGGCTTGAGCAAGCAAGTGATTGCTTGCTAGTTCTCGGCCATCCTCCTGACAAAAAGTATCAAGTAAAGCTATGGCCATCCCAGCATTCTCTATCTGGTGCAAACCAAGCAGGCCAGTCTGGAAGCGACCTTGTCTAACCGAACTTGAATAGTCAAAGACCTCTCCAGTGATAATACTCTCATGATGGCTTACCTGATAATCTCTTCCATAAACAATTCTAGCAGCCTGTTTTTCCTCTGCAATTTGATCTATCACATCCAAGGCTTCTGGGACAATATTCCCTGTTACTAGGGGAACTCCTTGTTTGATAATTCCAGCTTTCTGCTCTGCGATAGCTTCCAAGCTATCCCCTAGTAGAGCTACGTGATCCAGGCCAATGGTCGTAATACCTGTTAAGATAGGCTGACAAACATTGGTACTATCCAAAAGTCCACCCATACCTACTTCCATAATGGCCACATCGACTCGCTCAGAAGCAAAATAATCATAGGCTATAGCAGTGATAATCTCAAACTCTGTCGTTCCCTGCAAATCATGAGCATGCTCCCCCTCAAGTAGTGAGCGATAGTCTACCATCAAGGTCTCTAATCTTGCTTCTGGGATAGATTCCTCATTAATGGCAATCTGATCGGTATAATGAATCAGATAGGGTGAGCTAAAGACTCCAACTCTTAGCCCCATCTTTCCCAACATATTCTTCAAAAAGGCTATAGTAGATCCCTTCCCATTGGTTCCTCCGATATGGATAACCTTGAGCTTGAGATGGGGATTGCCACGTAGGGCTAATAGCTTCACCATCCTCTCCAAACCAAAATGCGGTTGGTCTGTCCGATAGTTAGCTATCCACTGATTCGTTTCGTTTTTATTCATCTTATTTATACTGTTTCAAGTTTAAATTTTCCGCATCATCTGCCAGACGAATGGCTGATGCGATTTCAACTGCCATCTTGTGGCTGGCTACATCGTGTACACGCACCACTTCCACACCCTGTCTAGCAGCGATACTGGTCACATGAGCTGAAGCCGTATCACGATTGCGGAAGCCTTCTTCAGTTTCCGGGTTTACTTCAAAACCATTTTCTTCCAGAATATTGATGACAAAGCGCTTGCGAGAGACTCCTAAAAAGATAGGATAGCCCATCTCGTGTAATTTATCAAGGTCACGTAGAAGTATGAGATTTTCCTTTTTGGTCAAGCCAAAGCCAATCCCAGGATCCAGCATAATCTTTTCTTTCGAAATTCCTGCTTTTTCCGCTCTTACTAGAGCACGGTTAAAGAAATCTGTCATCAATTCTTCTACTGGTAGTTTTTCAAACTCAACTAAGTCTTCCTTTGTAAAAGGCTCTCCAAAGCCAAAATGAGGGAAGATAAGTGAACTAGGGTGCTGAGGGCGTGCCATTACTGGATTAAACATGATGACTACCTGAGCTCCAGCTTTGGCAACCACTTCCGCCATATTCTCATCCCCCATAAGACCTGTAATGTCATTGACTATATGGCCCCCAGCCTTTAGAGCTGCTTCTGCAACTTGACTTTTCCAAGTGTCTACCGAAATCAGAACATCACTTTCTTGACGGATAGCCTTAATGACTGGAACCACACGTTGGATTTCCTCTTCTATCTCAACATAGCTACTTCCAGGTCGAGTAGACTCTCCACCGATATCTAAAATAGTGGCACCTTCAGCTATCAATTTTCGAGCTTGTTTTAAAGCATTTTCTACAGCAAAAAATTGGCCCCCGTCAGAAAAAGAATCTGGGGTGACATTGATAATACCGCAAATAGCTGTTTTTGTAAGATTCTCTCTTTTTTCCACGTTCATCACTCAAATTTCATTTAGATTGGTATTCCTCTATTTTACTGTTTTTTTTGGATTCTGTCCAATTATCCCTCAGTACTCTTTAACTTTAAAAGAGCGCAAAAAAGGAGAACCTGAGTCCTCCTTTTTCTATATTCTTATTTTTCAGTCAATGCTGCAAGTCCTGGAAGAACTTTACCTTCAAGAAGTTCCATTGAAGCTCCACCACCAGTAGAGATCCATGAGAACTTGTCTGCACGGCCAAGGTTAATCGCTGCGGCAGCTGAGTCACCACCACCGATGATTGATTTAACGCCTGGTTGTTTCACGATAGCGTCCATCACACCGATTGTACCAGCTTGGAAGTCAGGGTTTTCAAATACACCCATAGGTCCGTTCCATACAACTGTTTTCGCACCAGTCAATGCTTCATCGAATTTAGCGATAGATTTTGGACCGATGTCAAGACCAAGGAAGCCTGGGTCTACTGCTTCACCTTCAGTGTCTTTCACTTCAGTGTAGTCAGCAAATGCATTTGCTTCTTTTGAGTCAACTGGCAAGATCAATTTGCCGTTTGCTTTTTCAAGAAGAGCTTTCGCAACATCCAATTTGTCTTCTTCTACAAGTGAGTTACCGATTTCGATTCCTTGTGCTTTGTAGAATGTGTAAGTCATACCACCACCGATAAGAACTTTATCAGCTTTTTCAAGCAAGTTTTCGATAACACCGATTTTGTCTGAAACTTTTGAACCACCAAGGATAGCCACGAATGGACGTTCTGGAGCTTCAACAGCTTCTTGGATGTATGCAATTTCGTTTTCAAGAAGGAATCCAGCAACTGCTTTTTCAACGTTTGCTGAGATACCAACATTAGATGCATGTGCACGGTGAGCTGTACCGAATGCATCGTTTACGAAGATACCATCTCCAAGTGATGCCCAGTATTTACCAAGTTCAGGATCGTTTTTAGATTCTTTCTTACCGTCAACATCTTCAAAACGAGTGTTTTCAACCAAAAGAACTTGTCCATCTTCAAGAGCGTTGATAGCTGCTTCCAATTCAGCACCACGAGTTACACCTGGAAGGAAAGTAACTTCTTGACCCAATTTAGCAGCCAAGTCAGCAGCTACAGGAGCAAGTGATTTACCAGCTTTGTCTGCTTCTTCTTTTACACGTCCAAGGTGAGAGAAAAGAATCGCACGTCCACCTTGTTCAAGGATGTACTTGATAGTTGGAAGAGCTGCAGTGATACGGTTGTCATTAGTAATCACGCCATCTTTTACAGGAACGTTGAAGTCAACACGAACGAGAACTTTTTTCCCTTTCAACTCAACGTCTTTAACAGTCAATTTTGCCATTTGGAAAGACTCCTTAATTTTTTTTACGTGTTAATTATATCACAAAATCAATAAAAGAGATAGCAAAACCTTAAACTTTTCCAGTTCTTTATTGCCCTTTATTTCTTATTGTTTTATAATAAAAAATAAGATAAGGAGCGCTAAATGATGAAAAATACTCTAACAGATAAGCAAAAAGAGGCAGATTCAGACCTCAATATCATTGTCATTTTGACAATTCTTTCGTTTATAGGATACATCCTTTTCCAAAAACAAATACTTGACTTCTCTCACCAAACAGAGTTTCCCGTCTGGATTCGTCTTCTTTTTCTCGCAACTCTCCAGTTTTGTGTTGCTGGATTGGGGACGAGCGTGGTAATGATTCGAAGAAAAGAAAGCTGGAAACAATATGGTTTGCTAGCTAAACACTTCCTCCCAACCCTCATTCAGACGGCTACTATCTGTCTCCCCTTACTTCTTTTTCTCATCAGTAGAGGGCAGATTCATTCCTATATCCCCTTTCAATCCATCCTCTTAACCAGAGAAGTTCTGGCAAGTTCTTTTCCGACAAATATCTTGGGTTTCCTCCTTATTGGACTTATCTGGGGATTCTGGGAAGGTTTTAATTATGTTGTCATTGCAAACAAAATTAACTGTCGCTTTCCATCACATCAGATTTGGCTTGATTACGGAGCCTTGACTTGTGCTCTTATCTGTCTGATGATTCATGGGATGATTAGCTTTCATCTCCATGCCATTTTAGAGGCTTTGTCTGTTTTTATCTTGATTTATGGTATGCTCGTCATTCAAAAGAGAACAGGCAACGCTTGGGGTTGTATTTTTATCTTTCTATTCATTTGGAACGCATTTTAACCCCCAAACAAGATTTTCACTTCTTAAACTCAAAAAGAGGTTGGGACAACAGATCCCAACCTCACTTTTTATTAGCAATTAAACTTTGACGCGGTAGCTGATTAAACTTTTTGTTCGTCTTTTAGACTCCAAAAAGCTCCTAATCATCCTCGCGGGGCTGGGACTACGAAATCGAGACTTTGTCTATCGATTTCTGTCCCACCGCCTTCTTTTTATTTCTAAGAAATTACATTAAGCAAAGTTATTAACTTACTCTTCTTTTTTCTTTTGAGCTAGAGGTAAAAATTAGTAATTAGACTAAAAATGCGAACAAGAAAGAATTCTGAGTAGCAGAAAACTATCTTTGTTCGCTTTTTTAGTTTTCGTTCTAGCCTAGAGGGTGGAGTTCCTCTCACCTCTTCCAGTTAACAAAAAGACTTTTATTAACCGCAAGGACACTCATAGGTCTAGTCACAGCATTATTTGGCTTCAAATCCTTCAGCCACTGCGTCCGCAAAGTTTTCTTCTACGATGCTTGCACAGTGATCGCAGATAGTTGCATGGTAGCTACGTTCTGCTGTACTTGGATCGATACGGCGGCAACGGTCACATACTTCACCTGCAGCGCGTTCAACTGTGAACGCTACATCCTCGAAGCTAACGGCAGCTTCTGGAGCTGATCCTTCTGCGATGGTCAAGTCTGACACGATCAAGAGTTGAGCTACATTGCTGTTTACTGCTGCGAGTAGAGTTTTGACCACTTCATTTGGATAAACAGTCAAGTGAGCTTCAAGGGATTTACCGATGACTTTGGCATTACGGGCTTCTTCCAAGGCTTTTTGAGCTTGTCCACGGAAGTCCATGAAGGCTGACCATGTATCCAAGATTTCTTCTTGATTAGCGAATGTTTGAGCTTCTGGTAATTCTGACAATTGAACGAATTCTTCAGCTTCAAACTCAAGATATGACCAGATTTCTTCCGCAGTGTGAGGAAGGATTGGGGTCAAGAGTTTGGTGATTTTCACAAGGATGTCATAGAAGACAGTTTGCATTTGACGGCGTTCGAGTGATTTAGCACCTTCAATGTAAACAACGTCTTTAGCAAAATCAAGGTAGAAGGCAGACAAATCAACATTGATAAAGTTCACCAAGGCCTTGTAAATTGTCAAGAATTCAAAGTCTGCATAAGCATCACGAATGGTCTTGACAAGTTGGTTAAAGCGGATGGTCATGTACTTATCAACGGAACGTAATTCTTCGTAAGCCACTGCGTCTTGAGCTGGGTTAAAGTCAGAAGTATTAGCAATCAAGAAACGAAGGGTGTTACGGATCTTACGATAAGTTTCAGAGACTTGGCTCAAGATATCCATAGAGATGCGAACGTCGTTGCTTGAGTCAACACTTGTTACCCAGAGGCGCAAGATTTCCGCACCAAATTGTTTTTCAACATCGCTTGGAGCAATGGTATTTCCAAGAGATTTAGACATCTTCTCACCTTTACCGTCAAGGGCAAAACCTTGCGACAAGATTTGTTTGTATGGTGCAACCCCATGGTTAGCCACAGATGTGATAAGTGAAGAGTTGAACCAACCACGGTATTGGTCAGAACCTTCTAGGTAGAGGTCAGCTGGGTATTTGAGTTCTGGGCGATTAACCACGACACCATTCCATGATGAACCTGAGTCGAACCATACATCCATGATGTCTGTTTCTTTCTTGAACTCACCATTTGGTGAACCTGGATGTGTAAATCCTTCTGGCAAGAGGTCTTTAGCATCACGTTCCCACCAGATGATGGAACCATGCTCTTCAAAGAGTTGAGCTACATGCTCAATCGTTTCAGCAGTCATGATTGGTGTGCCGTCTTCAGCATAGAAGATCGGAAGTGGAACACCCCAAGCACGTTGACGAGAGATGACCCAGTCACCACGGTCACGAATCATATTGTAAAGACGGACTTTACCCCATTCTGAGTGGAATTTTACCTTTTCAATTTCGTCCAAGATTTCTTGACGGAATTTGGATACAGAGGCAAACCATTGTGGCACTGCACGCCAGATGATTGGTTTTTTCGTACGCCAGTCAAATGGGTATGAGTGAGAGATTTCTTCTTGAGCAAGAAGGAGGCTACCTAATTTTTCAATAACCGTTGGCACTACCTTGTCATAGAATTGACCTTCAAACTCAGCGCCAGCATTAGCCATCATGATACCGCGTTCATTAACAGTCACAGCAACTTCAAGACCATTAGCAATACCAACATTGTAGTCATCCTCACCAAAACCAGGGGCTGTATGGACGATACCAGTACCAGAGTCAGTCGTAACGTGATCACCAAGAATAACAAGTTCATCTACTGCAGTATCCCATGGGTGTTCTGTTACGATATGATTGAGTTCTTGTCCACGATAAGTTGCTAAAACTTGAACATCAGACCAACCAAACTTCTCAGACAAACTATTCAATAGTTCTGAAGCGACCACAAACTTACGATTTTCACCAGCAGGTTGTACGACTACATAGTCAATATCTGCTCCAACAGTTAATCCACGAGAAGCTGTGATGGTGAATGGAGTCGTTGTCCAAACAGCAATGTAAGTATCAGCGTCTAAAACACCTTTGCCATCTTTGACCTTGTTGGCATAGTAAAGTGAGGTTGAAACCAAGTCATGGTATTCGATTTCCGCTTCAGCAAGAGCTGACTCAGATGACCATGACCAGTAAACAGGCTTAGCTCCACGGTAGATATAGCCTTTATTAGCCATTTCACCGAAGACACGGATTTGCGCTGCTTCATAGTCAGGAGTCAGTGTTACATATGGATTTTCCCAGTCACCAGAAACACCCAAGCGCTTGAAGTCTTCGCGTTGTTTATCTACTTGAGAAAGAGCGTATTCACGGCAAAGTTTCAAGTACTCAACCAAGTCCATTTCTTTGCGTTTAACACCTTGTTTAGCCAAGACTTGCTCGATTGGCAGACCGTGTGTATCCCAACCTGGGATATAAGGTGCGTAAAATCCTGACATAGACTTAGAACGAACAATGATATCTTTTGAAATCTTGTTCATGGCATGTCCTACGTGGATATTTCCGTTGGCATACGGAGGCCCATCATGCAGAGTGAAGTGAGGTTTTCCTTCATTTAACTCTTGACGACGTTGATAGAGTTTTGCTTCTTCCCATTCCTTTTGCCAAACTGGCTCTTTGGTCGGAAGTCCGGCACGCATTGGGAAGTCTGTTTTCCCAAGATTTAAAGTTTCTTTGAGTTTCATAATATCTCCTTTATTATATAGACAAATTAAAAACCACGACTCGCTAAAAAGGACGAAAATCGTGGTACCACCTTTGTTCGGAAAAAAAACTAGTCTTTCTCCCTCTTTTCCCGTAACGTGGGTGACGTCAAATCCTACTAACTTCAGACTTGATAACTTGAGAGGATAATCTTATCAACAGGGATTGTAGGACTTCCACCATCTCCTACTCGCTAAAAATATATTTGATAAGATATTGTTCTCAGATTATATTTCTTATAAAAGATCAATAGATTCTGTCAAGGGTGTTGGAAAAGTTTCCCGATTTGAAGAAACTACACCTTCAACAACTGATTCAGAAGAATTAGAAGGAGTTTCTAGCTGAGATTCTACCAATTCTCTGTTGGCAGCTTCAATTCGAGCTTGGAGCTCTGCTACTTCCTCAGGTGAAAACTGACGAGTCATATCAATCGGTTCTTCTTCCTGATATGAAGATACATCTTCACCTAGAACCTCTTCAACTACTTCCTTGAAGGCTTCGTCACTAGTTTGCAAATATGTTGCAGTCGGACGCAAAATTTCTTCCCAATCAGATGAATCTACGATAGCCAATTGACTTTCAATCGTAGATTTCAAACGTTGATGGAAAACGCGACTCTTGTTCTTCAATTCTTCTGTCTCTACTGCAACTTTCTTGGCATTGTCAGTTGCTTGACGCAAAATTTCATTGGCCTTGTACTTGGCTTCGTCGAGCAATCGATGTGCATCTTGCTCAGCCTGTTTGATAATATTTTGAGAGCGATCATTGGCTGCTTGCTTGACGCGTTCCGCAGTATCTTGAGCAATCAATACTGACTGGCTCAAAGAATCTTTGATCTCATCAAAATAAGACAAACGCTCTTCTAGATTTTTAATATGTTGCTCTTTTTCGTGGTTGCTACGAACCAGTGTTTCATAGTCACGAACAACAATGTCTAGAAATTCATCAACCTCTTCTGGATTAAAACCTCTAAACTTAGTACTAAAGGTTTTATCCTTAATTTCTAATGACGTAATTGGCATATTTTTCCTCACTTACTTAATAAAAAACAGAATCATTCATTGTTTCTTGTTTTTGCTCATTTGTTACTTGTCTCTTAGGAAAATCGTTGGTAAAAACCGAAAGACTCTCTTCTAATTTTTTGATATAGTCTTCAGATTCATCCTTGTACCGTATTAATTCCTCGTAGTCCCAAAGAATCTTATCTAAAAATTCGTTAACTTGATCCTTATCATAGCCTCTGAATTTCGTTGAAAAAACCTTATCCCTAATTTCAAGGGGTGTAACTGGCATATCTTTTCTCACTTACTTCGTAGGACTTGGACTGTTATTTTCTTCTTATCTCTTTTGGTTTGACCATTTTCTCTCAGAATACTAATCCTTCCAAAACGTCTGACACTTACTAAATCACCTATCTTGACTTGATAGTCAGCTTTTTCAACCAGATGGTAATTTACCTGAACATATTTTTTGGCTAATAAATCACTGGTCTGTGATCGAGATAATTTCAAAACATTTGATAAGAAAGCATCCAAGCGCAGACTTGGAAGCAAAACTTCCTTCTCTTGATAATCATTTTCAGCCTCTAACAGATCTTCAAAAGATCTGACTTCCAGTTTAACAGGTAGTTTGGCAATCTTTTGAATCCCGTCTTGAAAGAGAGGAGTGAATTTCTGGTCTACAATGATTTGCGCTCTATTTTCCGTTACTACTATATCACCAAAGAGCTTGCGATCAATACCGAGTCGATTAAGGACTGTTCCCAAAATCTTAGCGTGAGTCAATTGCTCAAATTTGCTAGAATAGACAATCTCAAGCAATGCCATTTCAAAATCCGCTAAATTCGTCGGTATGAAATAATCTGGTGCAAGTAGCACACGACTATATTCTGTAGCTACAAAATCATTGCTAGAAAAAACTTGAATCCCATGATTATTTCCCAATGTCTTTAGGATAAAGACCTGATGGGGATTGATAAAGGGAGTTAAGAAAGGAGCATAGTGCTCTTCTACCTGCCTTAGCCACTCCAAGCCTTTATCAATAAAGGGAATATCCTCGACTGAGAAATGCTGATAGATGTCTTTTCTCATGCTAGTATATAAAGAAAACGAATGAGATAGTTTCCAACAAAATGAACCAAGATGACAGCCACCCATACTGAAAAGTCAAAACCGCCAAATCTTAGAGGCAGACGACTTAAGGGTTGAAGGATCGGTCTAGCTAAACTAGACAACAAGCGACCTATTGCTGTCTCATGGGCATTTGGAAACCAGGATAAGAGAGCAAAAGCTACAAGTATCCAAGAATAGATATCTGTAGCATTTTGAATGAAGCGAATTAGAAATATCATTATTTCACTCGATTTCTCTTCATATCAAAGTCGAATTCTTCACTCTGAGTTCCCTCAGGCAAGCGAATATCTTCGATATTTACTACAACTCCTACTGGTGTCAAAAGATACATAGTATTTGCAACTTTTCTCAATTCACCAGCCAATACGTGACGTGCCCCATCTAAATAGTCTAGACAACGGCGAGCTTGTACTTCTGTCATATATTGGAAATCGATTAAAATACTTTCATTACCTGCCAGTAAATCAACGATATCTGTTGCATCTTCGTAGCGACGAGGATAACGAACATCAATAGTTACCTTTTCTGTACTACGATGGCTCTGCATCGCCAACTCCTGCTGACGAGCATGAAGACGAGTAATATTTTTTTCTTTAGTATTCACTTGTGATGGTTGTGGTAGTTGTTGTGCTTGTGGAAGTTCTTCCTTGGGGGCAGACACTGATGTTAGCGTTTTTTCAGGCTTTAACTCAGCAACGTTTGGTGCCACCTCTTCTCCATCTTCAGTGAAATAATCTATAAACTTATCAAATTTATCTTTTAGTGACATGGTTATTTCCTACTTAAAAAATGCTGTACCGATTCGAACAAAAGTTGAACCATATTGAATCGCTTCTTTAAAGTCTCGACTCATTCCCATACTGAGTTCTGTCATCGGCATATTGGGGAGATGTTTTTCTTGAATGGTTTTTTGCAATTCTTGCGTTTCTTTAAATATCTCCTGTAACTCTTGACTTGTGGCTTCAAATGGGGCCATGGTCATCAATCCAACATACTCAATCTGATCTAATTGTGAGAGTTCTGGCAAAAGGGCTAAGAGTTCTTCTTTCGAAAAACCATGCTTGCTCTCTTCCTGGGAGATATTTACTTGCAAAAAGCACTTAATCTTGTGGTCCGCTCGTTTTTGAATTTCCTGAGCTAGCTTTAAGGAATCTAAAGCATGAAAATAATCCACATAAGAAATTACTTCCTTGACTTTACGTCTCTGTAAGGTTCCTATCAAATGCCAAGTAAGATTTTTATCACTCAAGGCATGATACTTGTCAAGAAATTTATCAACACGGTTCTCACCGATGTGTTGCACTCCTTGCGAAACCAAAGCAGAGGCTGTTTCAACATCTACATATTTGGTCACCGCAATCACAGAAACCGAATCGTTTTCACGACCGGCTTCCTGAACTGCATTCGATATCTGTTGAAAAACAAGGTTCGTATTTTCTTTTAAATTCATCTTCATTAACGATTTTTAAAGAATGGTGGAGTTTCCAACTCATCTTCATCTGTTGCGGCTGGAACCTCAAAACGTTCTACAGGAGAAACAACTGGATCTCCTTGGCGAACAATGGCATCACGTCTCAAGTCCCAGTCACCAAAGGCTGATGTCTTTGGAGCTTCTGGGCGACGATGACTTGGAGTTGGTAACTCTACTGTATCAGCCATATCAAAATTGCGATCATATGTATGTGTATGGCTAGTTCTAGCAGGTTCACGGTAGGCTGCTTGGCGTGGTTGAGCAGTTACAACTTTCTCAACTTTATCTTGACGTACTCCTGTCGCAACAACAGTCACGCGAATTTCGTCTTTCATAGTCTCATCAATAGATGTTCCAAGCCAGATGTTAACACCATGACCAGCTGCTTGGTTAACAATTTCTGATGCTTCCTCAGCTTCAATCAAAGTCAAGTCCAAACCACCAGTTACGTTAACAATCACATCCTCAGCACCATCGATAGTTGTTTCAAGAAGTGGTGAGTAGATAGCTTTACGAGCAGCTTCTACAACACGTTCTTCACCACTACCGATACCAATACCCATAAGGGCATTTCCTTTGTTAGCCATAACAGTCTTAACGTCTGCAAAGTCCAAGTTGATCAAACCAGGATTTGTGATCAAATCTGTAATCCCTTGTACACCTTGACGAAGAACGTTGTCTGCTTCACTCAATGCTTCAAGAAGTGGAGTTTTCTTGTCGACGATTTCTAGCAAGTTATTGTTTGAGATAATCAAGAGTGTATCAACATGCTCACGAAGTTCGTTAATCCCTTCGATGGCAAATTGTCCACGTTTGCTTCCTTCAAAGCCAAATGGACGAGTGACAACACCTACTGTCAAAGCTCCAAGACTTTTTGCAATACGAGCGATAACTGGTGCAGCTCCTGTACCAGAACCACCACCCATACCAGCAGTGATGAAGACCATGTCAGCACCGCTGATTGCTTCTGTCAGCACTTCTTCGCTTTCTTCTGCAGCTTTACGACCAACCTCAGGTTGACCTCCTGCACCAAGTCCACGAGTCAATTTAGGGCCAAGCTGGATAACTGTCTCAGCTTTTGTACTGCTCAAAGCCTGTACATCTGTGTTGGCTGCGATAAACTCAACGCCAGAAACGCCTTCGTCAACCATACGGTTGATGGCATTTCCACCACCACCGCCGACACCGATTACTTTAATGACTGCACCTTGTGCAGCTGCTGTATCAAATGAAAATGTCATATTTATATTCCTCTATTTTATTCGTCAAACATGCTTCCAATCAAGCTACGGAAACGATCCGTTAATTTACCCTTGCTCTTTTCTTCTGATTGAAGAGGAGCTACTGGTTCAACAGATTGAGTTGTTTCAGGCTCAGAAGTTGTCACTGTATTAAATACTGGGCGTGGAGAAACAGGTGAAACTGGTTGAGCTGAATTTCTAAAATCAATCGGTTGGTGGCGTAAACTCTGGTCGCCTCGAATTGCTCGTTGTGCCAAAACATTCACTTCAGTAAGACTACCAGCGAATTCTGACAAGCTGATGACATGAGCGAAAGCAGGGTTGCGAATACCAACTTGATTTGGCACGAATAATTTAACACGTACTCCAAATACTTCTTGGGCCAATTCAACGACACCTGGAAGAAGGGCATTCCCACCAATTAAGACAATACCTCCTGGCAAGTCTAATAGGTGACGTCTTTCCAAGTCTTGCTTAATTTGCTCAAAAATGTGCTTAAGTCTTGCTGAAATAATCTCAGCCAAGTATTCCTCAGTCACTTCAACTGGTTCAACCTCACCGATCACTTCAACTTGGAAGGTTTCCTTGCTAGCTAACGGTGGATAAGCTTCCCCGTAGTTCAGTTTTAGACCTTCTGCAATTTTCTTAGAAGTCTTGAGAACTTTAGAAATGTCTTTTGTGACATAATCGCCACCTTCTTGGTTGACATTTGTGTATTGAAGTTCTTGGTTGCGAATAGTAGCAACAGTCGTTTGACCACCACCCATATCAATAACAGTCGCACCAAACTCGCGTTCACCTTCATTCAAGACTGAATGAACCATTGCAAGAGGTGAAATAATCACGTTATCAACTTGAACTCCTACACGCTCAACAGTTTTACGAAGATTGTGGAGAATCGTACGTGGGCCAGTATACAAGAGACCGCGCATTTCCAAGCGAACTCCCATCATACCACGAGGATCACGAATTCCTTGGAATCCATCTACGACAAATTCCTCCGGAATAAAGGTGATGACTTCACGGTCTGGAGTCATACTTTTAGTTAAAGCTGATTTAACTACGTTCTCAACGTCTTGATCCGTAATTTCTTTTGTATCTGATGTCACTGGAATCATGCCTTGAGTTGGCTCCACTTGTAGCAAATTAGCTGGCAAGCCAACGTTTACAGACTTAATTGAAATTCCTGCTTTTTCTTCTGCTTGAGAAATTGCAGACTTAATAGCAGTCGCTGCTGCTTCGATGTCAACGATAATCCCATCTTTGACACCCTTACTTTTGGCATTACTAACGCCAATTACATTTACTTCACCATTTACAAGCTCTGCAACCAACACTTTAATAGAGCTAGTTCCGATATCTAAGCCTGTAAAAAAACCATTCCTAGTCATTACACTGCGTCCTCTCTATCTTCCAAGTTTCACACTTCTATTTTTAATAGCTATATGAAGGCATAGCTATTCACAGAATATTATAACACAAAAAATACATTCGTGCTCGGATTTTCTAACATTTAACTAAGCTTTTTCTTGAAATTTTTATAGTGCTCTGAAAATTTCTACCTTCAGAAATCAAAAAAAGAAGTGAATCGTTCAAGCCCACTATAAAAAGTCTGGTCTAGAGTTTAAATATAGTTAAAAAGAGGCATCTATCAAGTATGAGATAGATGCCTCTTTTCATTTTGTATTTTGCTTTCTTAGAACAATCATCAACTTCATTTCTAAGATGATATAGCCATTTCCTCTTTCAGATCCATGTCGAAAAAAACTGACACTATATCCCCATAGAAAGTATGCATGTAGTTGACCCAATCATGTCAGCTTTTATCTTGTAACTAAACGTTCTTTTTTAAATATAGTGTTCTCTTAAAATTTATTTAGAAACATATAGTCCGCAATTTTACAGTAGGTAGATAGCTTTGAGATCCCCCACTACTGTTGGACAAATTGGACAACGCTTACTATCAAAACATTCAGTTTCCAATGACCCCCATACGGATTTAAGAATGCTATCTCGGGAATAGGCGCTGAATGTTGCATCCAAATAATTTTTGTCCCAAGCCTTTTAATTACCAAACTCTTCCATCACTACATTTAGGGCACGCTCAATAACTAGGTGCATATCATAGTATTTGTAGTCAGCTAAACGACCACAGAAGATAACTTTGTCATTCTTTTCTGCTTCCTCTTGATACTTAGCAAACATAGCATTATTCTTTTCATCGTTGATTGGATAATATGGTTCATCTCCACGTTTCCAATCAGCTGGGTACTCACGAGTGATGACAGTCTTTGGTTGAGTACCATACTCGAAGTGCTTGTGTTCGATAATACGAGTATAAGGAATCTCACGTTCTGTATAGTTAACCACCGCATTTCCTTGATGATTTTCCTCATCCAAGACTTCGTGTTCAAAACGAAGACTGCGATACTCCAACTCACCGTGTTTGTAGTCAAAGTACTGGTCAATCATCCCTGTAAAGACAACTTTATCAGCTGATGCTTCAAGCTCTTCACGATTAGCAAAGAAATCAACGCCAAGCTCTACTTCCACATCACCAAGCATGTTTTCAATGATGACGTTGTATCCCCCGATTGGAATTCCTTGGTAACGGTCATTAAAGTAGTTATTATCAAAAGTCAATCGAACCGGAAGACGTTTGATGATAAATGGTGGAAGGTCTGTTGCAGAGCGTCCCCATTGTTTTTCTGTATAGCCCTTAATCAACTTTTCGTAGATATCTGGACCAATCAACTTGATCGCTTGTTCTTCCAGGTTTTTAGGTTCAACATCCTTCATGTCAGCCGTTTGCTCTGCAATCTTATCCTTGACTTCTTGTGGTGTCTTAGTTCCCCACATAGCGTAAAAGGTATTCATGTTGAAAGGAAGATTGTAGAGGCTACCCTTGTAGTTAGCCACTGGTGAGTTGATATAGTTGTTAAATTCAGCGAATTGGTTGACATAGTCCCACACTTTTTTGTTGGAAGTATGGAAAATGTGGGCACCATACTTGTGGACATTGATGCCCTCAACATTTTCACAGTAGATATTTCCACCGATGTGATCACGCTTGTCAATCACTTTAACTTTTTTTCCACGTTTTGTAGCTTCGTGTGCAAAGATTGCTCCAGACAAACCTGCACCAACGATAAGATAATCGTACATTTTAATCTCCTTTTTATAATTTGACGATTCGATTGAAATAAGGAATTTTCATTAACATTCCAACAACAAGAAAGCTTACAACTAAAGTAAAAATAGGAAAAAGTAAATATGCTCCTGTAAAACTGAAACCAATTAGTTTTTCCCAAATCTTCATTACGTAGGTGTGTATTATAAAAACACCCATAGTTTGATTAGAGAGAGAAACAATCCATTCGCTTCGTTTTTTCTTCAAATCAAGTGTGAGGATAGTTAGAAAAATTCCTAGACTACTGACTTTTACGAATAAAATATCATAAAAATATTCAGCAAAAAAATTATGGTAAATAGTCTTTGCTAAGAAAAATAATATTACTGGCGAAATCAATAACAAAAGTACCGAAACCACTTTCATCCATTTCTTAAAGCCTTTTTTTACAATATCTTTATCAAATTGAGCAACCAAACCTCCTAAAATGTAGTAGAAAAACCACGTCCATAACCTAAAGGTTTGTATAAGATATGACTGTAATGGCATTTGAAGTACAATATTTGTCAACTCAAAAGCCAAACCAATAGCGACCAATGAAGATAGAATATATAAATAACTTCTTTTTGAATTTAGAAATTTTCTTAAAATTGGCAAACACAGATAAATAAGTATTAGTGTGCCAAAAAACCAGAACTGAGAGAAATAGCCTCTTTGCAACAATGAACCTATAACTTTTTTTGCAGGATTAACTGCAAAATCTCGTTTAAACAACCAAACGATAAAAGTCCATGATAACACTGTTATTAGAATCCATTTTACTTTCTGCAGTATGTAGGAATAGGTTATATTCTTCTTTCCTAACAATAAATAACCATTGACCATAAAAAACAGAGGTATAGAGTAGGTACCTAAGTAATATAAATATGCCAAAAGATTCCAAGAACCGGTTTCATTAAATCCAATCATTGTTGTATGAAGTAGAACAACTCCAATACATGCAAGCACTTTTATTAAATCTAAATTAATATTCCGAGTTTTTAGCATTCTATTTTTTCCCAATGATTTGTTTTAATTCTTTTACATCTATCACTTTCAGAGATAGAATTGTAAAAAGATAAATGATTCCACCAAGCACTGCAAATGCTAGAACATTTAAGGTTGGTGTAAAATGTATAACTGTTTTTGAACCTAGCAAGATACCATACATGATAGCTGATGCTAGAATAATTTTTGCCATAGATCCGATAATTGGAACTTCTTTTAAGTATCTGCGGGTAAAGTATAATTGTATCGCCCATACTAACGCCTCTGTCAAAACAGAAACAATGGCTGCTCCGATATATCCAAGTTTAGGAAGGAATAGTAAATTCAAACCTACACTGATAATTGCGGGAGCTGTTGTTGAAATCATGAATTCTTTATTTTGATTATGAGGTATCAACATCTGAATTCCCATGATATTGGTCCAACCGATAAAGAACATACGGAAGATCATAATGGCGATTGCATAACGTGCATCCTGAAAATCTTGACCAAGGAAAAATTGAACAAAATCATCATTGACAATCAAGATTCCTGCCATAATAGGAAAAATTACCAAGTTATAAATCAGAAAGGACATTTCATGCATCTTATTGACTGCCTTATGATCACCTGTCGCTAACAAATGAGAGACACGAGGTAACATAACGCTTCCCAAGGAAGTTACCAAGGTCAGAAGGATATTTACCAACTTTAGAGCCTGGTCATAAATCCCAACGTCTTTTGTAGAAGCTAAGGCTCCAAGCATGGTACGATCTAGCGTTACATACAAGGAAATCGCCACTTGCGGAAGGAACAATAAGATGACGGGTTTCAAATGATGCCTAGCATATTCTATGTCAAAATGAGGTCTACCGATAAACTCTCGAGCCGGCAACCACATGCTTAGTTGCCCCAAAAGCTCAAATATGGTTAGTAAAAAAACATAGAGGTAGAGGTCATTTGCTGATTTGACAAAGAGAAAGATAGAGGTAACCCCAACGATCTTAACCGTGATGTTTCGAACCGTAATCTTTCGGAAATCCTCCAACCCTTGAAAGAGCCAAGAGATGTCTAAACCTTTAGAAACTAAACTCAAGCCTAGAATGTAGGCTACCGGATTTTGCATAAAAGGAAGAGTTAGACAAAGAAGAGCATACAATGTTAGAGAAAGAAGAGTTGCACCTAATTGCAGGGAGTAGATTCCCCAAAAGTTTTTTTCGATTTCCTTGCGATGCCCTGAAATGACCTTGGTCCCATAGTTAGCAACTCCCAGAGTCCCTAATAGAATAAAGTAGGTGACAATGGAATTAAAATAACCATAAGTTCCTAAATCATCCGAAGAAAAGACCCGCGTTACATAGGGAGTCGTAATAATCGGAAGTATAATTACCAACAATTGATAAGAAAGATTGTAGGCGTAATTTTTTAATACTTTCATCTCAACCCGTCCTATTTATAACCAATCAGTGAAATAAAAAATTGAGACCGAACAGGCTTATAATGGGCAATTATTCTAAATGCTTCTTTCATATTTCCTCTTTCCTACATTTTTTTGACACTTGTTGCAAATTAAATTGGATCTATGCACGATACTATCGTAGCAACAAATACAATTTAGGGCTAAAGATAAAAATAAGGTATTTTAGTTTTACTTTCCATGATAGCTTACTATTTTTTAGCAACTCACTCATTTCTACTCTCAACAATTCTTTATCTTTTGAAAAATCTTTTAAACCTGAGTCAGCTTTTGCACCAATCACTACAAAACCACCTAATATTTTTTTTGCTTGTAATGATTGTAGTAACTCTTCACATTGGTTATATTTTTTTCTGATAACTTCTTCGTTTCTTACAACCGCCTCAAAGAATTCGTACCTTTTTTCAGTAAATGTTGAACGGACAATACTTCCCTCTCTTCGATAATAATTGTAAGTTTCAAGCGGACTGATTATAATTTTATCTGCAAGTGCAAGGTGTTGGCCAACAACATAAAAGTCCTCATAAATTTTACCAACTGGAAAAGGAACAGCCTCCAAGATACTTTTGTGGTAGAGTTTGGCACAAGCGGAAACTGTCGCGAATTTATCATCTAACATTGCCTCCAGAGCCTTTTCTTTTGTTATTGGAGCTAAGCCTTTATAGTCTGATTCTTCTAATCGATAAGAAGTATAATCATTATATTTAGACGTTGTCTTTACTTTAGTTGAAATCAAGTCTGCATGATGCTCCTCGTGAATTTTCACGATTAACTCTAGAGTATAGTCTTCAAGGTAATCATCTGGATCTAAAAAGAAAATCCAATCTGAACTCGCTTTAGAAACTCCAAAGTTACGTGCTTCAGACAAACCACCATTTTCTTTGTGAAAAACGTGAATATTTTCATATTTTTGAGCGTAATCTTCACATAATTGAGGGGAATCATCTGTTGAACCGTCATTAACGAGGATCACTTCAAAATTTTGATAGGTTTGTTTCAGCAGACTATCTATCGCATAGTGCAAATAGTCGGCAATGTTATATACCGGAACAACGATGCTAATAAACATCCTAAACCCCTCTCTCTTTTTCTTTCTTTTTAGAGTATTTCTTCAAAATCGGATTAAGTATTAAGGCCATTGCAAACTTGGTCTTATAGTTCAAATAAGACAATCTGTCAAACTTTTTCGTAGGAATATAGTCATATGAACTTTTCTCAATTTTGCTATATAGTTCTTTCAAGAGTGTTTCGGAATCATTAACCATCCAAGACAAATCAACCTGCAAACTGATGAGATAAACCAAGGTTTCAGAAACTACTCGGTTTAAAACGGGTTCACTTTCAATTTTTGTAAAATAATCTAGAACTGAATTTGTAACAGTCAAATGGTGACGGACATTACGCTTCATACTCTCAATATTCATACTTTGCTCTGGTCTACCTATGTAGTATTGATAAATATCATAATTCCAATAACTGAAACTATGAACATACTCCAAAGGAAAAAGTGTGTATTGAATATCAACATAAAATGTTTTTTCACTTAAACGAATCTTGTTTTCCGACAAGATTGATGTCTTATAAGTAACCGAGTGCATCGGGATGCGAACATCCGGAATTCCCATGTATTTTTTGCCAATTTCATACTTGTCTACGAAGTCATTTCGTACTGTAGTATTGTTATAGACATGCTGCTCTGTAAAGTCTGTAATCACCATATCCACATCAACAGTTTCAAGAGTATCTAAAAACTTTTCAAATTCTGATGGGATAACCCAGTCATCCCCATCAATCACTTTAAAAAATTTTCCCTTTGCTTCTTGAATACCGCGATTGATAGTTGAACCATGACCACCGTTTTCTTTTGTAATTACACGGCCATCCAGCAACGAATCTTGGGCTAATATTTCTTCTGCTACTTTAGCAGTATCGTCTGTACTTCCATCGTTAACAACCAGTACTTCAAATTTATTTTTATAATCTGATTGCACTTGTTGGAAAGACTCCAGCCCTTTTGAAACGTAGTCCTGAATATTATAACTAGGCATTACAATTGTTAACAAACAATCCTTCATCATATCTCCTAAATCGTCTCAATTAGTTCAATCCACTGCTTGAGAATTTTATCTTTATCGAATTTATCCATATTGTCTTTTGCATGTTCTGAGAAAGACTGTCTCAAAGCTTCATCTCCCATCAGTTCAAGCAATTTTTGGCTCAACTTGTCCGTATCATAGCACTCAACCAGATAGCCATTAACTCCATCTTCAACAATTTCGTTCGGTCCTGTCGGACAACTAAAGCTAACTATAGGAAGATTATATTGCTGAGCCTCTAATAGCACTAGAGGTAAACCTTCATAGCGAGAAGTCATGACGTAAATCGCTTTATCCCCATATATTAGAGCCTGGTTTTTTTCAAGTCCTTTAATGAATAATTTATCCTGCAAATCATTTTCGATGATTAAATCTCTGATTTTATTAACTTCATCTTTATTGCCAGAGCCATAGATATCCCAAGTCCAGTCAGACTTCTCATTTAATACCTTTTTGGCAACTTGAACAAGGTAATCATAGCCTTTTTGGGTATCAAATCGACCAACTGTAACAAGTTTAGTCGACTCACTGTTATAAGTCACATTAGAAAGAACATCTTCTTTCCAATTGTAAATATAAGCAATCTTATCTTCAGCGATACCATATTTTCTAATATAATTTCTACGATCTTCTTGAGTGAGAGTAATAATCTTGTCAGCAAATTTAGCACCAACAAATCTCTGGACTTTCTTAACTTTAGTATCATTATCCACTATTGAGTTTGTGTGATCGCAGGAAACAAATTTTGTTTTTAAACCAAGAGTACTTGCTACACCTACTGAATTCATACTCATTCCGATACCAAACACAATATCGATACCTTGCTCCGTTAAATAACTCCTTAGTAACTTAACCGCAGAGAAAAAATTCTTACTCATAGAAATTTTTTTAGGTGATAAATTTCTATATTTAACTGAGTCTTTCACTGGAAAAAAATTTGTTTCTGTAGAAATCATTGATAGCAAATGCACTTCATACATTCCTGATAATTCATTCGCTAGACTTGTAGCTACTTTTAAGCCTCCGTCAGTTCTATCAATACTCCATTTCACTAAAGCGATTTTTTTCATCTTTAAACTACACTTCCCCTTCATTTTCACCCAGTGATATAATCTCGTAGTGGTGAAGAGTCCTTTTGTCTTCTGGCGGCAATTGCATATAATCCGCTCCGTAAATGGCTGTTAGATATTCTTTATATTTGCAAGGACAACAAAGTTTAAGATCTTCAAACTGTAATAGGACTGGTTCTCCAAAGTAATCACTTGGTACTATCTCTTTTAATTTGTAAGCTCCCGTATAATTTCCTGCATAAGCTTCATCAAACGAATATTTTTTTATCGTTTGTAAATATTTTTTTTGTGCCCATGTAAAAGAAATTAATTTCTCAATATTAACAGCGTTCGCAAATGCAATGATTGCTTTTTCAGCTAGTGGGCGATTTTCTTTTTTCTGATTCACCAAACTATTAAATTGTGAGAGTTGGACCATCATCCTTGTATACAAATATCTAAAGGAATGGATTTTTTTCTTTAAAGCATTAGAGGGCATACCATCTAGCGGGAAAATGTCTATCCACAAACTCTCTACCAATTCTTCTTTACTATAATTCATGATAATCTTTGTTGCATCATCTCGAATCACAGAGAAAGCCTTTTTATAGCCAAAAGAGTCTTCACTTAAAAATTTATAATTACTTGGCAATAACTCTGGGGCTAGTTTTTTAAACTTTTCATAGTCTTCTCTCGGCATACCGATATCGATATCGTCATCCCAAGGTATGAAACCATTATGACGTACCGCTCCTAGCAAGGTCCCCCCAAGTGCATAGTAGGTTAGGTTATTTTCTTCGCAAATATTAATAAACTCTTTCAAAATAGATAAAATCTTATCTTGAATGATTTTGATATCCGACATTCTCTTCTCCTATATTAAATTAGCAAAAACTCGATATACAATAGTTTTCCTAGTCTACACTCATTTATACTTACTTATTAATCTGTGCTAGTCAAATTTTTGGGGCGATTCCCTATAAAATTTTTTCAAACGGACGAACCTCTATCTCTTCATCTCTTTCATCAGAAAATTGATAGTCAGAATATATTAAACTACCTATCAATATCCAAAAAATATTGTAATGAAGGTACAAATTCAAATCATCAATCATGGAATGAAAACTCATCATTATCAAAATAAAAGCAAGAACCCATTGACGACTTTTAATAACTTTAAACAAAGTTAAAGTTAGGAGCGAGACCATCAATGCTAAAATTAGTAAACCGTATTTTTGTAAAATTTGGATATACAAATTGTCCACATAAAGATATGTTAGGGAATTTCTTACTCCCTCAACAGTCAGACCGTTACCGTACCATTCAACTGGCCGTCCTAGCAATCCAAAACCATAAAGTTGCAGAGACTTATTGGCTAAGTAAAGACGACCACCTAACATACTGTTTAATTTAAAAAGAAAATTATTGACAAAAGAATTAGTTGAATTTAGATAGGTCGTAGCAACCCAAAAACTAATGATAGCATTTACAATAAAGGTAAGTTTAAAAGCCTTAAACACATATCCTAACTTAGAGCAAAGATTAGGAATCCACTTTATTAATAAATTGAATATCAATAATATACAAGAACTATAAAATGTCAAACGAGAGTCCGTTTGATCATAAACCCAAATAGCAGAAAAAGCAAGCAACAACCACTGCCAATATTGTATTCTATCTTGTTTCAAATAGAATACAATAGAAACTATATTCATTAGTAATATCGATGGGAATAAAGCATATCTGAAACCTAAGTAGCTACGAACCCTAGCTCCAGAAACCTCTAAATAATTAAGTATAACTCCCGTTTTTGCTCCTATTATAACAATAGACAACAAAAACACACTTATGATTAGTGAAGTTTTCGCTACATTTTTAAATGGAATATCGCGTAGAGCATATATAAAAAATAGGCCTACTGCAATATTAGAAGTGATACTGCTCACTCTTCCTATAATAAAGTAAATTAAAATTGTAGTAATTAATCCTATTAGCGTTTTATATTCATACTTTCCTTTAAATGACTCTTTTATTAGCAAAAGGAAAAGAGCAATAGCCACAACCACTTTATAAAATACTCTAGGCATGTATTGTACATAGAAAGTTACATCTAATATCGAAGCAATTAAAAACATCCCTAACGCAACAAGAGCTAAAGTTTCTGGTAAAGACTTTATCTTTATTACTATTTTCATTCCTATTTATATTCCTATCTAAAAACTCTGTCCGTATTTTTTCCCAAAGAATTTAGCTTGTAAAAAGGATTTCCCTTTTTGAATCAAATTAATCTTCTCCATGTAAATAAAAGGGATTTCTTTTATCCGAAAATCTTGATTAGCCAACCAAACATTAAACAATCGTTCGCTGACACGACCAAATAATCTAGCGTCAAAAGCAGAATACCCTTCTATGTCTATTCGTCTATAAAGTTCATCAACAATCGGAAACAGCCACTCACAGTATGCATCGACATTTTCTTTGGACATGATAAACATGTTGAACATATAACCACTACGTTGTTTCATAACCTTATCAAATGACTCTAAAAATTCCGGTCTTAACTCACTAACGATTTGACGGGTCACATCTAGGTGTTTTGCATCGTGTGTATGCGCATAATGAGAGTACAGAGTTTCGATATAGTATTTTCTTTTTCGGGGGACAAGGACATCATAATCTAACAGTAATCTTTCAATTTCTGATTTGGATAAAATTATGTTATTCATGTCGATATCTTCACTATAAGATTGACGTCCGGTTGTAAAATAGCGACGATAATGGACCAAACCAAGATAATCACATTCCAAGTTTTTCCACGCCCAATAAAGTCCTGTCAACTCACAATAATAGGGATTCAATTTGGAAATATTATCCCCTTCATTATCACATTGGTACCCTAAGTCTTCTTTTCCTTCACTCCCAACATGGATAGGTAGGTAAAGTTCCGCATCAGCAGGCATCATAAATTGCTTATGTGTTGCCACAATAATTTTGTAATTCTTTGTCATTTTAACCCCCTTCATTTAGATTTAACTATTTTGGATAAAAAAGAATCAAACACTTGCGTCCAAGCTCCACCGTATCCACATAAGAAACTAGTCAACTATTTTCATGTGTTTTAATTTACTCTTTTCAATCCGTTTGATACAGAGACTAAAAACCACCGTATCCCTTTAACTGGTAGAGCTTCTATTCCCACTTCTAATACACTACCACCAGCATTTGATCTTATTCAGTTTTTAGTTAAAACTCACCAACAGACTATCAGTTTTATACAAATCATAGTTCCTAATTAATGAGCCCCTTTTCTCGTTAAAACTTGTTTGATTGTTAATAAGAATATTTTGACATCTAATTTAAAAGATTGATTTCTAGGATAGTACAATTCCATCTCGCATCGTTCAGGATAATACACGTCACTTCTCCCAGAAACTTGCCACATTCCAGTTATACCTGGTTTCACCGAGAGCAATAACTTCTGCTCATCCTCGGTATATTCTTTTAATTCCTTATCAAGAATTGGCCTAGGACCAATAAAACTCATCTCTCCTCGTAAAACGTTTATAAACTGTGGAAACTCATCAATACTTGTTTTTCTGATAAAATCTCCGATAATAGTTAAGCGAGGATCTTCATTGGGAGGTAACTTATAACTATTTTCAATGTATTTTTGGTGTAGTTTCTTATTTGCGACTAGAATCTCTTCAGCATTTTCAACCATTGAACGAAATTTAATGATTTTGAACTTCTTTCCATTTAGTCCCACTCTATATTGAGTAAAGAAAATACTTCCCTTGTATCCTTTTGTTTTATAAATAACAAAAATGATTAAATAACTCGGCAAGACTAGTAAAACTGTTCCAATCAATCCAATAAAGAAGTCCGCAAGCTGTTTAAAACTCCTGTATAATCCCCCACTTATTTTCATTTAAACTCCACCTTCTTTTCATAATAATCTGATTAAAATAATTTTTCACCCGTCACTTACTTAGTTCCATATGCACCATAATTTCCGTAAACTCCGTACGATCCATATTTTTCGAGCTGAATGTTAAATTTGTTTAAAATAACTCCTAAGAACGGTGTTCCTGTTTGTTCTAACTGCTGTTTAGCTCTATCAACTTCTCTACGTTTCGTAGCACCAGCTTCAGTTACAAGGATAGAAGCATCACACTTTTGAGCAACGATTGCAGCATCAATAACCACTCCGATTGGTGCAGTGTCTACGATAATATAATCAAAATATTTTCGCAAAGTTTCAATCATAGTCTCGAATTTTTCGCTTTGAAGAAGAGCTGTTGGATTGGGAGAGATTGCTCCTGATTGAATGACATACAAATTTTCCACATTTGTTTCACACAAACCTTGAGACAAATCTTTTGAGCCAGACAAATAGTCAGTTAAACCTGTGATTTTTTCAGTAGATTTAAAGACACCTGACATAACCGAATTACGAATATCGGCATCAATCAAGAGTGTTTTGTATCCTGCTCGTGCAAAAGCCCAAGCAATATTTGTTGAAGTAGTAGATTTTCCTTCACCTGGTCTTACCGAAGAAAGTGCAATAACCTTCAACTTATCTCCACTAAGCTGGATATTGGTACGAAGAGCATTATAATACTCTTCAGCTTTTTTCACATATCCTAAACGTTGTTCTGTTAATACTAACTTTGCCATTTTTTCACCTTACTTTAATTTTTCAAGATTTGGAATCACTCCTAGAAGTGAGATATGCATAACTTCTTCAATATCTTCTGGACGTTTAACGCGGTCATCCAACAATTCAACCAAGAGAACTACGAAGATAATAAGTCCAGCCCCTGCACCAACTCCTAAGATTGTGTTTCGGCGAATATTTGGAGATGATGGCGACAAAGCAGGGCGTGCTTCTTCTAAGGTCGTTACATCTGATACACGAGTCACGGCGATGATTTTATCAGCAGCAACCTCACGGAGAGCATTAGCAATACGGCTAGCCTCCTCAGGCACACCATCTCGAACAGAAATTGACACAATACGAGTATCAGCCGGAACTGTTACTCGGACTTTTCTACCGAGAGCCTTGGCATCCATATGTAATTTTTGTTCTGCAACAACTTTTTCAAGAACATCTTGAGAAAGGATGATTTCACGGTAGTCCTTTACCAAATATGAACCCGCTTGAAGGTCTTGGTTGGTCAAGCCGGGTTTATCACCTTGGTTACGATTCACCACATAGATACGTGTTGTACTTGTATATTCTGGTTTCACAACAAAGGAACTATAGCCAAAGGCAATTCCTCCTGTGATAACAGCCGCTAATACTATAATCAATTTACGTTTCCATAGTACTTTCAGCATTTGTAAAACATCAATTTCGATTTTGTCTTTTTCTTTCATCATTTCTCCTAAATAATTTGATCTTTTATGATTTTTTCGGGATTTAGTATAAAGAGTTCTCTAGCTTTATCTAATCCATACTTTTTACTTACGATTTCGTAGGCTTCTTTCATATAAGGTGGACGACTATCCAAATTGTGCATATCACTAGCAACTATATGAACCAAGTCTTTCTCCAAGAAATAGCGAGCACGTTTTTTCATGAATTTATAGGTATCTCCAAATAGTTTTGGTTTAAGGATACTTGAACTATTGACTTGTGTATAGCATCCCATGTTTATCAACTCTCTCACCCTTTTTTCATCATTTTCCAAGGCGTGATAGCGTTCAATATGAGCAACTACTGGTGTAACTCCCATCATAAGGACATTGGTTAATGCATTATGAATCTCACGATAAGGTGTGTTCATACTAAATTCAATTAAGGCATAGCGAGTGCCATTCAATTTAGGAATGAGGTTGTTCTCCAATTTATCTAGAATATCACTCGTGTAATAGATTTCAGCTCCATATAAAATCCTTAAATCTGGAGCTATGTCTTGTGCTAAGTCTTGAACTGCTTTAAAATTGGCAGCAATTTTATCTTCGGGCGTTTCAAACATACCCTTTCGGCGATGAGAAGTAGAAACAATCGTTCGAACCCCTTGTGCATAAGCTTCTTCCAAGAGCGCTCGACTATCGTCTATACTTTTAGGCCCGTCGTCTACATCAAAAACTATGTGTGAATGGAGATCAATCATCTTATCTTCCTTCCATGATATCTTTTATCTCTGTTTTTAAAGTTTCCAAACTATTAGAATCCACTTCTAACATATAAAGACTACTATCCGGCATGGCATAGGAAGGGAGACCCATACGGCCAGTCCCTTTTAAATCTCTAGTGATGACAGTATATTTACCGCCGCTTTCCAGTTGAGTATTTACCAAGCTCATCATTGTTTCAGGTGGCATATTTGTTTGAACGGAATCTTGTAGACTTTGCATAATAGCATCAAAATTCTTCAAAGCTTCTGTTGAAGTTAGTTTTTGAATTATAGCAGAAATAACTTTTTGCTGATTTCGTCCACGATCACCATCACCATTAGTTAATGAATAACGCTCCCGAACAAACCCTAAGGCTAATTCTGAATCTAAGTGAATATTTCCTACTCCATAGTATTTACCATTTGTATGAGCTGTGAATTCTTGGTCGTTATAAACATCTACACCACCTAACAAATCAATTAATTTTAAGAAAGAAGTGAAGTTAAGTCGTGCATAGTAATTCAGCTCTATACCATAGAGATTTTCTAAGGTATGAATGGAAGCATCCACACCATAAATACCTGCATGAGTCAGCTTATCATTTTGGTTATTCCCACCATCTGCGATTGGAACATAGGCATCGCGAGGGGTCGTTGTCAAGAGAATTTTCTTAGTCTCTTGATTAACAGTCATGATGATATTGACATCCGAACGCGACACTGAGCTGATCGGTCCATAAGTATCAATCCCACTAATGTAAAGGTTAAAGGCCTTGTTTTGAGAAACCTTAGGCGCCTCAACAGTCTTGGTTAATTCCTTAGTGTAGATCTTTTTAATCTTCTTGGCGTGGTCTGGATATTCTTGTTCAATCAGGTTTTCAAAAACACTATTCAAGACAATTGCCTTAGAGTCTCCCGCCAAGAGACTCTTATAAGCTGCAAGATATGAAGAGCTCTCTTCAACAGACAAGTCTTTACTCTGAGTTGCTTTAATATCATCTAGCAACTTTTGGATGTTTTCAGAATCTGTCCCAGTTGGAGCTGTCACACTGGATAGTTGTGACACATTGCCAATTTCACTATCTGCCAAGACAGCAACACTGATAGAATAACTAGAATAGTTGGATGTCGCATTTAATTGATTGGCCAAACTAATGAACTGTCGAACTCCAACCAAGGCTAGTGAGCTGGTCATGATAGATAGCAGGAGCATGATTAAAGTAAAAATCTTAGCTTTTTTATTTAAAATCAAAACCATGGCTACTATCCCTATCAAAGCCATCATAAAGGCTAGAAGAAAGTTGACATAATTAACAGCCAAAATATGATATCTGAACATTAAAAACAGCAAAAAACAAGCAATGATTACATATACTATCATTAGCAATATATTGATATTTTGATGAATTTTACCTGCTTTAGTCTTTTTCAAACGTCGCCCCACCTTACACCTCTACAAAATATTTTATTCTTATTATATCATAAAACATCCATGAATGCTATTAACTTCCAGAACGCAACCGTTTTCTTTTTCCTTGAAAACAAAAATATTATATTTTAATCGTTAAATACCTAAAAATTTTTCTAATAAAGATTTTAATCTAAAAAGTTGATGCTACAGAAATCGGTAGCGAGGTCTTGATGTCACAGTTCCATACCTGCAATCCCCCAATAATCTTCTGGATTTCTGAATGCTCTAGCTAGAGAAAAGCTAAAATAACTCTTGAAAGGTCAAAAAGCCAAAAAACTAGTAGTTACCATTTTAGAGACTCATTACATGCAAAAAAGGGCTAGGATGTCATCCCGGCCTTTTTTTAAGTTATTTAACGTGACTTTCGAATTCTTTTTGACTCTTTTCGACTGAGTTTTTACGTTCTTGTTCCCATTTGGCTTTAGCTTCGTCAAATTGAGCAGTTGTTACGACTTCGGTTTGCAATTTCATGTACTTGTAGTTACTTCCAGTACCTTTGATTCCGACAAGTGAGTAAGCTCGTGTAAATGGTGTCACACGTGTTACTGAAGCTCCACCACCATCTGAATTCACAGGGATTAGAAGAGAACTGTCAATCAACCATGCTTGCGCATCTGCATAGTTTTCATAGCGTTTAGCTACATCCGTACTTTCCGCATCAGCAGTTTTCAGTTTCTGAGTGTATTGATCCATTCCTAGGCCTGTAATCTTGTCAGCATCCTTACTTGGATCAAGTCCCAAAATCTTAAGATAGAAACCATCTTCTGCATTAAAAGGATTGAGGTAAGTCGAAGGGTCTTGGTAGTCTGCTGACCATCCATCCAAGTTCAAATCATAGTCATGATCAGCTGGTGTCGGTGCTTGGAAAGTCGCATTGGCATAGTCTTCAGTTGAAACTAAAACTACATCAATCACCACATTTTCAGCTCCAAGTGTGGATTCCACAGATTGTTTGAGTGAATAAAGCTTAGGAAGCAAGGTTTTGTTGACCTGATCCACTGGCAAATCTAAATGAATCGGGAAGGTTACACCTTGAGCCTCTAGTTCTTTTTTAGCTTCTGCTAATTGAGCTTGCGCTTTTTCTTTGTTGAAGTAAGCATCTTGGGCATCTTCAAGATTCATATTTGTCCATTGTGTACCATAGTTGACCAACTTAGATGCAACTGTCTCACCAAAAGTCTTATCTCCTACTTGTACGAAAGTAGGTGGCACAAGTGTGTTACGAAGAGTGTTTTTCGCAGCTTCTTCACCATTAGACTGAGCTGAGTAAGATGTACGATCAAGGGCGAAGTTGATAGCTTGACGGAAGTTTTTATTTAAAACAGCAGCCTGAGTAGCTTGTTTTTGTTCATCGCTGGTCTTAGCTGTGAAATTATAAGACTGACGATTGACGTTAAAGTTATAGTACCAAGAAGTTGCACCTTGCAAACTATAGACGATATTGTCCTTGTATTTTTCCTTTGTCTTAGCAAAGTTTGAACTATTTGGGTAGACACCTGCAGATGAGTAGGCTCCACTTTCAAAGTTACGAATCGTCATATCTTGGTCAGAACCATCAACATAGGCCAACTTAACTCTTTCAATCGTCACTTTTTCTTGATCATAGTAATGAGGGTTTTTCATATACTCAAGTGATGATTTAGATGTGAATTCTTTTAGCAAGTATGGACCACTATAGAGAATACTATCTGCTTTTAACTCTCCAAATGCTTTATCTTTAGAAGTCAAGAATTCTTCATTAACTGGGAATAAGATACTATTTGTAGTCTTAGAATTCCAGAAAGGTTCTGGACGTGTCAAGGTATATTGGACAGTGTAGTCATCCAAGGCTTTGACACCGACATTTGAAAAATCTGAATTTGTGCCTGTTACATAATCATCCAAGCCTTTGATTGAGTTTTGAATCAAATCCAGCGCTTGACTCTTATTATCAGCAGCGTATTTGACACCTGTCACAAAGTCTTGAGCTTTGATAGGCGCATATTCCTCCCCATCAGCTGTGAACCACTTGGCATCTTGGCGAAGTTTGTAAGTATAGGTCAAACCATCCTTTGAAACACTCCAATCTTCTGCAAGGGCAGGAACAAGATTTCCGTAGTTGTCATTTTCTAAAAGACCATCTACCAAGTTGGTGATAACATTGGTATTGTCACCTGAATAGTCCAAAAGGTAGTTAAATGTTGTTGGGTCAGCCCCAAAGGTTGAAGAATAGGTTTTGTCATCCGACGCAGACTGGCCACAAGCCGTTAGCAAGATAGCTGCAGCAAGAGTCAAACCTGCTCCTAATAAGCGTTTTTTCATGCTCATGATTTACTTTCTCCTTATATGTTAGGTTTTGTAACATGTATATATTTTAACAAATTTTGTACCAAAAGTAAAGTTATTTAATTTTTAGCACTTTCAAACCATAAAAAACAGAGAACCCCCCGTCGCATTTGACAGGCATTCTCTGTTTCTATATTTTATGAAGGCTATTTAACGTGGTTAGCTAGCTCTTTTTGGTATTTGGCATTTGTTTCAATTTTCTCTTTTTGCCATTTCTTGAGAGCTTCTTCGTATTCTTTAGTAGTTACAATATCATTTTGCAATTCCAAACCTTTGAATACAAATGGATCGCCCTTGATACCAACCTGAGAGTAGGCTTTTGTAAACGGCACTGTACGACTTACGGTCGGAGAACCACCTGAAGACGCTACAGGAATGAGGAGTGAGCTATCAGATACCCAAGCCTGTGCTTTAGCATATTTTTCATAGCGTTTGTTAAGGTCGGTTGTTTCTGATGCTGCATCATCCAAGAGTTTCTTGTACTCATCAAGTCCAACTTGAGCCATGACTTCTGGATCTTTTCCTTTTGTGATACCCAAGTGTTTAAGGGCAGAACCCTTCTTAGCATCCAGGATATTTAGATAGGTAGCTGGATCTTGATAGTCTGGCCCCCAACCAGTTCCGTTCAAGTCATAGTCCTTTTGAGAAGGAACTTTAGCTTGAGAAGTAATGCTCATCTTTTCATTATCAGTCATTTGAAGAACGTCGATAACGACATTATCAGTTCCAAGCGCTGCTTCGACAGATTGTTTGAGGGAGTTGGTCTGCTGTACAGCGATGACATCTGTTTGCTCAACTGGAATATCCAAGTGAATTGGGAAGGTTACGCCCTTGCTTTGCAATTCTGACTTGGCTTTTTCAAAGGCTGCTTTTGCTTTTGTTGGATTATAAAGAGTATCTTTACCGTCTGTCAAAGCAACATCTTTCCATTGATCACCATAGGTGACAAGTTGTTCTTGCGCCAATTCTCCAAAGGTCTTTTCACCAACTTGGACATAGTCAAAAGGCACAAGGCTATTACGGATAATCTTGTCTGCACCTTCTTCACCATTCAACTGAGCTGCATAAGAATGACGGTCAAGCGCGAAATTGATGGCTTGACGGAAGTTCTTGTTGAGAAGCGCTTCTTTTGTTGATGTTTTTTGAGCATCATCAGTCTTAGCTGTCTTGTTGTAAGATTGACGGTTTACGTTAAATGTAAGGTAATAGCTAGTTGCTTCTTGCGGGCTGTAAACGATCTTATCCCCGTACTCTTGTTTAGTTGATTCGAAGTTTGAAGAAGTCGGGAAGAGACGAGCTGTTGTGAATGACCCTGATGCAAAGCTACGAATCAATGACTCTTGGTCAGATCCATCATAGAAGGTAAGCTTGATGTGGTCAATCTTAACATTATCTTTATCCCAATAGTTTGGATTCTTTTCGTACTCGATAACTGATTTTGAAGTTAGATTCTTCAAGATATATGGACCGTTGTAGAGAATAGATGACGGTGTTGGTGTTCCATAATCTTTACCTTGAGAATTTAGGAATTCTTCATTAACTGGAAGCATTGGTGCTGTTGTTACCTTAGAATTCCAGAAGCTTTCTGGTTTGTTCAAGGTATACTCAACCGTATAGTCATCAACTGCTTTGACACCGACTGTTGAGAAGTCATTGCTTTCACCACTAACATACTCGGCCAAACCTTTGATGGAATCTTGGATAAGTGTTAGACCATCCGACTTGCCATCTGCCGCATGTTTCAATCCAGTCACAAAGTCTTGAGCCTTGACTTCTGCATATTCTTCACCTTCAGAAGTATACCATTTCACACCCTTACGAAGCTTGTAAGTGTAAGTCAAACCGTCCTGTGAAACTGACCAATCCTCAGCTAGAGATGGAATCAAATTCCCATACTTGTCATTTTCCAAGAGTCCATCTACAACGTTTGCGATAACGTCTGATGTCGAACTTTTACTAGTAACACTATAGTCCAAAGAGGATGGATCGATAGCATATACATATGAGAATGATGTCGGAGCGTCAGCTTTTTTCTCAGTCTTACCACAGGCTGCCAAAAGAAGAGCTGTACTCATCGTAATCCCTGCTACTGCGAGCCACTTTTTCGATTTCATCGGTATTCTCCTTTAAAATACTATTTTCACCATTATACCCTATTTTTCTATAAAAGCAAGGGTTTACAAGGTTTTTTTAGAAAATTCAAACAAATATTTTTTAAAGATTTTCCTACACTTATTTTAGAAAAGAGAGTGGGACAGAAATCGGTAATTCGTTAGAATTCGATTTCGTTGTCCCACCTCCGCACAGTTGAGTAGGGTTGTAAAAGCTGATGAAATCAGCGTAGTAGAGCCCACTCAACCACTGCGTCTTGCTCGGTAATCCAAAGACAATTGAGAGGCTGGCACTTTTGTCCCAGCCTCTTTTAGGTTTATTTGGCTAATTCGACACTGAAGGCATCCCAGGGAGCTAATGTTAGTTGTTCTAAGTTATCTTTGACATCTGTATTTGCAATCAAGACTGACTTAAAGACTGCATCCAAGTGAAACTCTTGTTCTTGACTTGAGAGGTTAACTACCACTAAGAATCGGCGATTCCCGTCCTTACGGATATAAGCAAAGACTTTTTCAGCCGTTTCAAGGAGTTCAAAATCAGCTCTCACCAACCAGCTATTTTCCTTACGAATGTTTACCAATTTTTGATAAGTATAGAAAATAGAATCTGGGTTTTCCAGTGCTTCCTGAACGTTGATTGCTTCGTAGTTTGGATTAACAGCCAACCAAGGTTGTCCGTCTGAGAAACCCGCATTTTTTGTCTCATCCCACTGCATTGGAGTACGGGCATTATCACGTCCGATGACACGGATACTATCCATGATTTCTTCTATAGGAACGCCTTTTTCAAGAGCCTCACGCGCATAGTTGATAGATTCAATATCCTCTACTTGATCTAGCTTTTCAAATGGGAAATTGGTCATCCCAATCTCCTCACCTTGATAGATATAGGGTGTTCCTCTCATCAAATGAAGTAAAATCGCAAAAGCCTTGGCTGATTTCTCACGGTATTCTTGGTCATTTCCCCAGATAGAGACGATTCGAGGGAGATCATGGTTGTTCCAGAAGAGGGAATTCCACCCATCCTCAACTCCTAATTCTGTCTGCCATTTGTTGAAAATCTCTTTTAATTTCCCAACATTTAGCTCTTTTTGGTACTGCCACTTAGGTTGTCCTTCCTGATACTGAAGACAGATATGTTCAAACTGGAAAACCATAGACAATTCTTGCCCCTTTGGATCAGAGTAGAGCTTGGCAATTTCTGGAGTTGCTCCCCAAGTCTCCCCTACTGTCAAGAGATTCTTATCTCCAAAAGTCGCCTGATTCATTTCCTTGAGGTAGGGATGAAGCATGGGACCATTGTTGACAATCTTCTGGTCAGGTATCTTCCCAATCATGTCAATAACGTCCATACGGAATCCACCAATCCCTTTATCAATCCAGAAATTCATCATCTCATAGATTTTATGACGGAGCTCTTCGTTTTCCCAATTGAGGTCTGGTTGTTTCTTACTGAAAAAGTGTAGATAATATTGACCAGACTTTTCATCGTATTCCCATGCAGAACCACTAAAAGTAGAGGTTAAATCATTGGGTTCATCACGCCAGATATAGTAGTCTCGTTCGGGACTTTGAGGATTTTCACGCGCTTCAATAAACCAAGCATGCTCATCGGACGTATGATTGACAACCAAATCCATAATGATTCGAATATCTCGTTTTTTGGCTTCAGCAATCAGCTGGTCCATGTCTTCCATAGTTCCAAAGATAGAAGCGATATCTTGGTAGTTGGCAATATCATAGCCATTATCATCCATTGGACTGTCATAAACTGGAGAAAGCCAAATCGCTGTGATCCCAAGCTTAGCTAGATAGTCTAACTTGCTAGTAATTCCAGGCAAATCACCAATCCCATCTCCATTACTATCCTTGAAACTTTTTGGATAGACCTGATAAACAACGGCATTG
Organism: Streptococcus infantis; assembly: GCF_047460875.1. GTDB lineage: Bacteria > Bacillota > Bacilli > Lactobacillales > Streptococcaceae > Streptococcus > Streptococcus infantis_AA. The sequence goes on from NZ_JASHFI010000004.1 coordinate 54,796, forward strand.
TGCCACCATTTTTCTTGCATATTTTCACCTCTTTTAAATTCACTTTACTCCATCATAGACTTTTTTCCCCGTTTGTGCAAGCGTTTGCTTTATCTTTTTTCTTACTTTTATTACTCTGTAGTTTCTTATCTTCTATTTTTTTTATATAATAGAAAATAGAGGTAAAAAAATGAAAAAACAAGCTTTTAGTTCTGAAAAATATCTAAATTTACAACGCGACCATATTTTGGAGCGTATTAACCAGTTTGACGGCAAACTCTACTTGGAGTTTGGAGGCAAGATGTTGGAGGACTTCCACGCTGCCCGTGTCCTTCCTGGATATGAGCCGGATAACAAAATCAAACTCTTGCAAGAGTTGAAAGAACAAGTCGAGGTTGTTATTGCCATTAACGCTAGCAATATCGAGCACTCAAAGGCTCGTGGTGACTTGGGTATTTCTTACGACCAAGAAGTGCTTCGTTTGATTGACAAATTCAACGAACTTGGTATCTTTGTCGGCTCTGTCGTTATCACACAATACGCCGGCCAACCTGCTGCAGATACCTTCCGTAATCAATTGGCAAAAAATGGGATTGACTCTTATCTCCACTACCCAATCAAGGGTTATCCGACAGATATGGACCATATTATCTCACCTGAAGGTATGGGGAAAAACGACTATATCAAAACGAGTCGCAATTTAATTGTCGTGACTGCTCCTGGACCTGGTTCAGGTAAGTTGGCAACTTGTATGTCTAACATGTACCACGACCAACTGAATGGTATCAAATCCGGTTATGCTAAGTTTGAAACCTTCCCAGTTTGGAATCTACCTCTCCATCATCCAGTTAACCTAGCTTATGAGGCTGCCACAGCAGACCTTGATGATGTCAATATGATTGACCCGTTCCATCTCCAAACTTACGGAGAAACTACCGTCAACTATAATCGTGATATCGAGATTTTCCCTGTTCTCAAGCGTATGCTCGAACGTATCTTGGGCGAATCTCCTTATGCATCTCCAACTGACATGGGTGTAAATATGGTTGGTTTTGCAATCACTGATAACGATGCTGCAATTGAAGCATCGAAACAAGAGATTATCCGTCGCTACTACCAAACAGTTCTCGACTTCAAGGCTGAAAAAGTTGCTGAATCTGCTGTCAAGAAAATCGAACTTCTCATGAATGATCTCGGCATTACGCCAGCTGACCGTAAGGTTGCTGTTGCTGCTCGACAAAAAGCTGAAGAAACAGATGGACCTGCTCTAGCACTTGAGTTACCTTCTGGTGAAATCGTCACTGGTAAGAATTCAGAACTCTTTGGCCCGACAGCTGCCGCTGTGATCAATGCTATCAAGAAGTCAGCGAACATCGATGCCGAAACAAAATTAATTGAACCAGAAGTGGTGAAACCAATCCAAGGTTTGAAAATCAATCACTTAGGTAGTCGTAATCCACGTCTTCATTCTAATGAGATTCTTATCGCTCTTGCAATCACAGCTATGCAGAATCCTGATGCAGACCGCGCTATGAAAGAACTCGGAAATCTCAAAGGTAGCGAAGCTCATTCTACGATTATCTTAACAGATGAAGACAAGAACGTTCTCCGTAAATTGGGAATTAACGTAACCTTTGATCCATACTACCAATACGATCGTTTATATCGTAAGTAAAATACGACACTCACTCCTCTAAGAGTTGGATCCTCATCGTCCAGCTCTTGGAGTTTTTTTATATCTTGCCAGTCTTTAACAAGCATATCTTTCAAAAAGAATTCTAATTTTAATAGAAACTGGGATAACATTTAATTTTAGATTTATTTCTCATGAATTCTTAAAAGGAGTGATACTCAATGAAAATCAAAGAGCAAACTAGGAAACTAGCCACAGGCTGTACTTGAGTACGGCAAGGCGACGTTGACGCAGTTTGAATTTGATTTTCGAAGAGTATGAATCTATCCTCTTCAATCTAGGCTAGAACTACCTTGGCTGAGGTCTTGATCCGTTTTCTCTACAATATCAAATTGGTGTAATGAGACTGACTTCGTCACTCTTATCTAGAACCTCAAAGCGATGCTTGGAGACATCTACACAAAAGAACTAGTTTAGTCATAGATTTTCATTAAGTATATAAAAAAGTGAACAAGATAGCATTCTGATTTCCAGAAAACTATTTTGTTCACTTTTTGTTATGATTTAAACTCTTATACTCAATGAAAATCAAAGAGCAAACTAGAAAGCTAGGCGCAGGTTGCTCAAAACAGTGTTTTGAGGTTGCGGATGGAAGCTGACGTAGTTTAAAGAGATTTTTGATGAGTATTAGTTTATTCTACCGTTACTGACTTAGCAAGGTTACGTGGCTTGTCCACATCAAGTCCACGGTGTAGAGTTGCAAAGTAAGCGACCAATTGTGTTGGTACGACCATTGAGATTGGTGAGAGGTAAGGGTGTACGGTCGTAAGGACAATATCATCGGTATCTTTAGCAACATTTTCTTCTGCAATAGTCAGGACCTTAGCGCCACGTGCTGCCACTTCTTGGATATTTCCACGAGTGTGGTTGGCAAGGACCGGGTCTGACAAGAGGGCCAATACAGGCGTTCCTTCTTCAATCAAAGCAATAGTTCCATGCTTGAGCTCTCCAGCCGCAAAACCTTCACATTGGATATAAGAGATTTCTTTGAGCTTAAGACTGGCTTCCATGGCTACGTAGTAATCTTGACCACGTCCGATGTAAAAGGCATTGCGTGTTGTTTCAAGAAGCTCACGAACCTTACTATCAATCAATTCTTTTTCTGAAAGGGTTGATTCGATAGACTGAGCCACGATTGACAACTCATGAACCAAATCAAAGGCTTTGGCTTTTTCATTGCCATTTGCTTCACCGACCGCTTTCGCAAGGAAGGCAAGAGCTGCGATTTGCGCAGTATATGCCTTGGTTGAAGCAACGGCAATTTCAGGACCTGCATGAAGCAACATAGTATGATTGGCTTCACGTGACAGAGTTGATCCTGGCACATTTGTCACTGTCAAGCTTGGAATTCCCATTTCATTGGCCTTAACCAAAACTTGACGGCTATCAGCTGTTTCACCAGATTGGCTGATAAAGATGAAGAGTGGTTTCTTGCTGAGAAGTGGCATACCATACCCCCACTCAGATGAGATACCAAGTTCAACTGGCGTACCTGTCAATTCTTCCAACATTTTCTTAGAAGCAAATCCTGCGTGGTAAGAAGTCCCAGCTGCTAGAATGTAGATGCGGTCTGCCTCTTGAACAGCCTTGATGATAGCCGAATCTACCACTACTTGACCAGCCTCATCAGTATAGGCTTGAATCAACTTACGCATCACCGTTGGTTGCTCATCGATTTCCTTGAGCATATAGTAAGGGTATGTTCCCTTACCGATGTCTGACAAGTCTAGCTCCGCAGTGTAGCTAGCACGCTCACGACAATTGCCATCATAGTCTTGCACTTCAACACTATCAGCCTTGACGATAACCAACTCTTGGTCATGGATTTCCATGTATTGGTTAGTCTCACGAATCATGGCCATGGCGTCCGAGCAGACCATGTTATAGCCTTCTCCAAGACCAATCAAGAGTGGTGATTTATTCTTGGCTACATAGATGACATCTGGATTTTCAGAGTCAATCAAGGCAAAAGCATAAGAACCACGGATGATGTGAAGAGCTTTTTTGAAGGCTTCAAGTACTGGCAAGCCGTCTTCTTCAACAAATTTTCCAATCAAGTGTACAGCGATTTCTGTATCTGTTTGCCCCTTGAAGTGGTGACCTGCAAGGTATTCTTCCTTGATTTCAAGATAATTTTCAATCACCCCATTGTGTACCAATACAAAACGGCCTGTCTCAGAACGATGTGGGTGAGCATTGTCTTCTGTTGGTTTACCGTGAGTGGCCCAACGAGTATGTCCAATGCCAGTTGTCCCCTCAACGCCAGCAGTTTTAGCAGACAATTCTGCAATACGACCAACAGCCTTCACCAAATGGTTTTCAGCACCACCTAGGACAAAAATTCCCGCAGAATCATAACCACGGTATTCGAGCTTTTCAAGCCCTTGAATCAAAATATCAGTTGCATTTGTGTTTCCAACAACACCAACAATTCCACACATAGTATATACGACACAGACAAGCTGTGCTTTCCCCTTAAATTGGTATAGTCTAATTCTCGCTTTACAGAATCAGCAAAAACAGTATATACTTGTTTCTTTTACTTGTCAAGAATAAAAATTGGTATAGCGTGATTCTGCCGATTCTATCTACTAAAAATCTATCATATTTCGCCTAAAGCAAGTATTTAAAAAGGGCTTTACCGCCCTTAATAACTACTATTTTGTAGCAAGCTTGTCTGCCTTTACTACTTCTTGAAAGTTTTTTTGATAATTTACTTTAATCGTCATTGTCATGTGAGAGTCCTCGTTTCTTTTTGATGAACCCAGTATAAAATCTCTTCCTAAAACATAGCTTATATTTTCCTTAGAAAAAACTAAAAGCAAGTTCCCAAAACTCAATGAAAATTGAAGAGCCCGTAGGAAACTAGCCACAAGTTTCTAACATTACTGTTTGGAGCTTTCCAGATAAGACCAAGACCTAGTTTGAAGTGATGTTGAAGAGGATGAATTCAGTGAGTCCTACCAATACAAGTATCTATTCAACCCCTTACCTTAGAATCTCCATACAAAAAGAGCGTTACCGCTCTTTTACTTAGTATTTAGGAGAAGGTGTTTGTTCCTGTTGAAACGTTTTTTGATAATTTACTTTAATAGTCATGTGAGAGTCCTCATTTCTTTTTAATGACTCTAGTATAGGACGCCTTCCTAAAAGCAAACTTAAGATTTTCTTAGAGAAAGCTTAATCCAAATGTTCTTTCTTTTCTAGATTTAGGGCAATCACATGCCACTCTGGATCCTCTTGCCAGTTAGGTAGTGAACTGATATAGCTTGCTACTTTGCGGGCTTCCTCAAGTATTGGGAAGTCCTCGATAATATCAGCCACTTGAAACTCTGGTAGACCTGACTGTCTGGTTCCAAAAATCTCACCAGAGCCACGCATTTTTAAATCTTCTTCTGCAAGGACAAAACCATTGGTGGTTTCTGTCATGATGCGCATGCGGTCTTTTCCAGAGTCCGTTTTAGGATTGGCCACAAGCACCGCATAGGACTGCTTATCTCCACGACCAACACGACCTCTGAGCTGATGAAGCTGACTAAGTCCGAAACGGTCAGCATCCATGATAATCATAACCGTCGCATTTGGCACATTGACCCCAACCTCGATAACCGTTGTCGAAACCAGAATATCTGTATTTCTCTCTTTGAAATCCTGCATAATCTGGTCTTTCTCGTCGCTCTTCATCTTTCCGTGTAAGAGAGCAACTTTTGCTTTTCCTGCAAAATGAGCCGACAATTCTTCCGATAAAGCAATAGCATTTTTCAAATCCAGGGCTTCAGATTCTTCGATCAAGGGCGAAATGACATAGGCTTGAGAACCTTTTTGAATCTCACCTTCCAACCAAGTCAAGACCTGGGGCAGTTGCTCATGCTTGATCCAGCGAGTTACGATTGGCTTGCGTCCTGCTGGCATCTGGTCAATAATAGAAACATCCATATCTCCAAAGGCTGTGATAGCTAAAGTCCGTGGAATCGGTGTTGCCGTCATCATGAGGACATCTGGATTTTCTCCTTTTTCACGTAAAATACGCCTTTGTCCCACACCAAAACGGTGTTGCTCGTCGATGATAATCAAACCGAGTTTAGCATAGTCTACCCCATCTTGAATCAGAGCATGAGTTCCGATAATCACATCGACCTCGCCCTTGGCAATAGTTTCCAAAACCGTGCGTTTTTCTGCAGCTTTTAATGAACCTGTTAGGAGAGCTAGTTTCAAATCAGGAAATAGACTTTCTAGACTTTCAAAATGTTGCTCTGCAAGAATCTCTGTCGGTACCATGAGGGCTGCCTGATAACCAGCCGTTACAGCTGCGTACATCGCTAGACCCGCAACCACTGTCTTCCCACTACCGACATCCCCTTGCAAGAGTCGATTCATGTGATGGTCCGACTTCATATCTGTCAGGATTTCTTGCAGACTCTTTTCTTGAGCTTGAGTCAAAGCAAAAGGCAACTTTTCTTTTACTGCAGTTAGTTTTTTCTGAGACCAATTCAGGACCAACCCACTTCCTTGGACCATGTTTTCAGATTTGAGGCTTTGCAATTGCATTTGAAAATAAAAGAGTTCCTCAAACTTGATCCGACGAAGGGCTTGTTTGTATTCTGCCAAATCCTTAGGAAAGTGCATAGCACGAACAGCTTGGCAACGTGACATGAGCTTATATTTGTCTAGCAAGGTTTGGGGGAGATTTTCCTCAATCAAAAGATCCAATCCCTGATCAAAGGCAGTCTTAATCACCTTAACCAGGGCTGTTTGACTAATTCCTTGAGCCAAACGATAGACTGGTTGAAGATCATCCTCCACTTGGGCCAAAACCTTCATCCCTGTCAAACTAGCCTTGGCACGATCCCACTTACCAAATACAGCAAGAATCGCACCCAGTTCAATCTTATCTGCTAGGTAAGGTTGATTAAAGAAATTGACCGCAAAAACAACCTCTCCCTGCTTGAGGCTAAAGCGCAGGCGATTACGCTTAAATCCATAATACTGAACACTAGCTGGCGTTACCACCTGACCAGACAGAACCGCCTTCTCGCCATCTTCTAGCTCTAGTACCTGCTTGGTCTTGAAATCTTCATAACGGAAAGGAAAGTAAAGCAAGAGATCTTGCAAGTTTTCAATTCCTAGTTTGGCATATTTCTCTGCTGATTTAGGTCCCACGCCAGGCAAGACATGCAAGGGTTGATGTAAATTCATGCTACTCTCCTTTCCATCTGTTTCTTAATAATATTCTCTTGGAATTCGATCACTGAGGAGGCAAACCACCTCATAATTGATGGTCCCTCGGTAAACTGCTACGTCTGTTGCAGTAATTTCTTTATCACCGTCTGAGCCAATCAAAGTTACCTTGGTACCCAATGGGTAAAGCTTAGGTAAGCGAATGGTGATTTGGTCCATGGATACACGCCCTACGATGGGGCACAATTGCCCATCAACCAGAACTGAAAAATTCTGCATATCTCGTGTCCAACCATCTGCATAGCCGATTGGTAGAGTAGCGATAACTTGTTCGGTATCAATTTCATAAGTAGCTCCATAGCCTACATAAGCACCTGCTGAAACTGTCTTGACATGAACCAAGGCAGATTCCAAGGACAAGGCTGGCTTGAGGTCATAGGGCAATTCCAAGACCTGTCCACTAGGATTGAGTCCGTACATAGCATCCCCCATACGAACTGCTTTGAAAATAGTTTCCGCATGCCAGAGGGTTGTAGCCGAGTTGCTTGCATGAACCAGTTCTGGCAAATCTTTAAATTCTGCTAGAATCTCTTTGAAACGCTGCAATTGTTGATCAAAGTAGGCTTCTGACTTCTCATCTGCAGTCGCAAAGTGAGTAAAAACCCCTTCAACATAAGCACCATGTTCCTGAAGCAAAACTTGGGCCTCTTGGGCTTCTCTAGCATCTCTAAAACCAATTCGTCCCATACCTGAGTCGATTTTAAGATGAACTGTTAGCCCAGATAGGTTTGAATAACCAGCCAACAAGGCTTGCACCCACTCTAGACCAGCTACCGTCAAGGTAATATCAAATTCTTGAGCTAGTGAAATTGACTCGACCTCGGATACACCTAAAATGAGAATTTTCTTAGCAATACCTGCCTGACGAAGTTCCAGTGCTTCATCGATATTTGAAACGCAAAATCCGTCAACATCTGACTGGATAGCCGTCGCAACAGCGACCGCCCCATGACCATATGCATTAGCCTTTACAACCGCCCATTTGAGAGTCCCTTGTGGAATATGAGTTCCCATTTGCTGGATGTTATAGCGGATTGCCCCTAGATCAATAAGAGCCTTGGTTGGTCTATGTGGACTTGTTTTCATGAGATTCCTCCAAAATTACACTTGCAGTTGCATATTGTTCAGTGTGGCTGATCGATAGCCAAATCTTACCATGAAAAGGAGCTTGGCTAAAATAAGGGGCACCCTTCTCGTCATTCAAGATTTCTAAATCCTGAAAACTAAGCTTGCCTATACCTGTTCCCATAGCCTTAGCAAAAGCTTCTTTGGCAGACCAACGCCCTGCTAGATATTCTATTTTTCTGCGTCCTTTAAGTCCAGAAAAGCGTTCCAGTTCCTTGACCGTCAAAACACGCTGGGCAAAACTGTCTTTTCTTTCAACCGCCTCTTGTATTGACGCTAATTCTTCGATATCAATACCATGTCCAACTATCATTTTTCATCAAAAGAAGTTGAGATACCCCCAACTCCATCCTTTTCACTTATTTTGTTAAGGTAGCGTAAATTTCTTCTACCAAGGCTTCTGTATGTTCCCAACCTAGACATGGATCTGTAATCGAACAGCCAAAGATTTCTGGCTGGTTTTGACGACCATCTGCTAGGTAAGACTCAATCATGAACCCACGAACTGTTTTCTTGATTTTCTCATTCCAATCACGATTGAGCAAAGTCTGGCGCACGATGCGGATTTGCTCTAAATACTGCTTGCCTGAATTATCATGGTTGGTATCAATGATGATAAAAGGATTTTCCAAGCCCATTTTCTCATAACCTTGGATTGAGTTTAACAGGGTTTCATAGTAAAAGTTGGGTTCATTTTTTCCATACTCATTTAAGGCCCCACGAAGGATGACGTGGGCCAAGGGATTGCCAGATGTCTCAACTTCTTGTCCATGGTAAAGGAAGGTTTGCTTGTTTTGCGCCGCATAGATGGCATTGAACATGACCGACAAATTACCAGAAGTTGGATTTTTCATCCCAACCGGCGCATCAATCCCTGAAGCCACAAAGCGGTGCTCCTGGTCCTCCACAGAACGCGCCCCCACCGCATGGTAGCTGACCAAATCATCAACCAAAACGAGATTAGACGGGTAAAGCATCTCATCTGCTGTTGTCAATCCTGTTTCAGTAATGACCCGATAATGTAGCTGGCGAACAGCCTGCAAACCATTAATCAAGCTCGGCGCTTTTGAAGTATCTGGTTGGTGCACCAAGCCCTTATAGCCATCTCCATTGGTACGTGGTTTAGCTGTATAAACGCGCATAACCATAAAAATCTTATCGGCCACTTTTTTCTGTAAGTCCGACAAGCGATGAGCATACTCAAGGACTGCTTCTTCATTGTCAGAAGAACATGGCCCTATGACTAGTAGGATACGCTCATCCTTACCAGAGATGATCTCTGCTAATTCACGATCACGACTTTCCTTACGACTCAAAGCCTCTGCAGATAATTGTGTTTCTGCTTTTATCGCTTCAATATCGATTTCTTGACCTTTTTCAATAAATGCCATTTTATTCTCCTAGTCTTTGATAGATTTCTCGAACCAAAGCTTCCGTATTTTCCCAACCTAGACACGGATCCGTAATAGATTTACCAAAGACCTCTGGCTCATTTTGACGTCCATCCTCTAGATAGGATTCAATCATAAATCCACGAACATATTTTTTTATCTTTTCATTCCAGTCGCGGTTAATCAAGGTTTGGCGAACAATACGGATCTGTTCCATGTATTGTTTTCCTGAATTATCATGGTTAGTATCGATGATGATAAATGGATTTTCAAGCCCCATCTCTTCATATTGGGCAATAGTGTCCACTAGATTATCGTAATAATAGTTAGGAATATTTTTCCCGTATTCATTGAGGGCCCCACGAAGAATAGCATGAGAGAGTGGATTTCCAGTCGTCTCGACTTCTTTCCCCAAGAAAAGGAAACTTTGCTTATTTTGTGCCGCATAAATCCCATTAAACATGACATTGAGATTGCCAGATGTTGGATTTTTAAAGCCAGTTGAAAAATCTGCTCCACTAGCTACAAAACGGTGTTGCTGGTCTTCGACAGAACGAGCCCCAACTGCCATGTAGGAAATTAGATCATCTACCAAGGGAAGATTTTCTGGATATAGCATCTCATCTGCTGTCGTCATCCCTGTTTCAGAAATAACGCGATAATGCAGATGACGAACGGCCTTGATCCCATTGATGAGGCTAGGCGCTTCTTTAGCATTCGGCTGATGAATCAAGCCCTTATAACCGTCACCATTTGTACGTGGTTTAGCAGTATAGACACGCATGACCATAAAGACACGGTCTTTGACTTCGTCTTGCAAGGCTGAGAGACGCTTAGCATACTCGACTACTGCTTCTTCGTTATCAGATGAACATGGTCCAATCACCAAGAGAATACGCTGATCTTCACCACGAATAATCGCTTCAAGTTCTTGATCCCGTTGGTGTTTCTTGGCAAGGGCCTGACCTTCTAATTTAGATAAACTACGAACTTCTTGGATATTAATTTTAGGGCTTTTGGCTGTAAATACCATATTTCATCCTCCTTATAAAGCAAGCGGACGCCAAGTGAAAATTCACTTTTCACTAGGCATCCGCCTGAAATTCATTCAATCTTAACGTCGTTTTCCGTGACAGTTTTTAAACTTCTTACCTGATCCACATGGGCACAAGTCATTACGTTTGATTTGGCTGACATCCAAATCTGCAGGAAGGTCAGCTTGCTGGGCAGCAATATTTCGAGTCGCTGTCGTGCTGATATGACGCTCCGCCTGTGGGCGTTCTTGTTCATGAATTTGAGCTTTCATCATCAAACGAGTCACGTCAAACTCAATCGAACCAATCATATCATTAAACATACGGAAACCTTCTGCTTGATATTCTACGACTGGGTTGTTCTGAGCATAACCACGGAGACCAACAGCATTACGCAACTGATCAAGGGCATCGATATGGTCAGTCCATTTATTGTCAACCACACGTAGGATCAATACCTTCTGGAATTCCTTAACTGCTTCTTCATCTCTTAACTTAGATACTTGGTTATTGTAAACAACCAAAGCACGTTGGAAGAGTTCTTCCTTGATTTCTTTATCTGACAAGCCTGACAAGTCATCAAGAGAAATAGAATCTTCTGGCAAGAGGTTGAATCTAGCAAAGTTGAGGATTGCTTCTAATTTTTCATCTTGTTTAGCACGAGCGTGGTTATCAACAACACGACCAATTGTACGTCTAATCATGGCATGAATCTCAGGAGCAAGGTCACGATCAGCAGTGATAACATCGTAGCGTTGTGAGTAGATAATCTCACGTTGTTCACGCATGACGTCATCGTACTGAAGGACTTGTTTACGAGTATCGTAGTTGTTTCCCTCAACACGTTTTTGAGCTGCTTCTACTTGACGGGTCAACATGCGAGATTCGATAGCTTCGTCAGACATATTGAGGCGTTCAAAAACACCTTTCAAGCGTTCTGAACCAAAGCGTTTCATCAAATCATCTTCAAGAGAAAGGTAGAATTGAGATTCACCTGGATCCCCTTGACGACCTGAACGTCCGCGAAGCTGGTTATCGATACGACGGCTTTCATGACGTTCTGTACCGATGACACAAAGTCCACCAAGTTCACGAACACCTTCACCAAGTTTGATGTCGGTACCACGACCGGCCATGTTAGTCGCGATTGTAACTGCACCACGCTGACCAGCGTTCATGATAATTTGAGCTTCTTTGTAGTGGTTCTTGGCATTCAATACTTCGTGAGGAACGCCTGCAGCTACCAATTTTTTAGAAATGTAGTCACTGGTTTCAACTGCAACCGTACCAACCAAGACAGGTTGACCTTTTTGGTAGCGAGCTTTTACATCTTCGACAACAGCCTTAAACTTAGCCTCGATACTTGCATAGAGTAGGTCTGAGTGGTCGATACGTTGAACCGGACGGTTTGTTGGGATAGGAATAACACGAATGTTGTAGATTTCGCGGAATTCTTCTTCCTCAGTCTTACCAGTACCTGTCATACCAGACAACTTCTTGTACATACGGAAGAGGTTTTGGTAGGTGATAGAAGCTGAAGTCTTGGTTTCATCTTGGATTGGCACACCTTCTTTAGCTTCAATCGCTTGGTGCAAGCCATCAGAATAACGACGACCTTCCATGGTACGACCGGTAAATTGGTCGACAATCAAGATTTCCTGCTCTTCGCTGACCACATAGTCAATATCAAGAAGCATGATGTAGTTGGCACGAAGGGCGTTATCGATAAAGTGAGTCAGAGCAACATTTTCAATATCGTAGAGGTTGCTTAGATTGAAGTAGCTTTCGGCCTTGTCAATCCCTGAATCTGATAGACCAATCGTCTTAGACTGAATATCAATGATATAGTCATCCTTATCCAAAGACTTCACAAAATGGTCAGCCATGTGGTAGAGTTGGCTGGTTTCAACTGCATTGGCTCCTGAAACGATCAAAGGAGTACGAGCTTCGTCAATCAAGATAGAGTCTACCTCATCGACCAAGGCATAGTTAAGCGGACGTTGAACCATATTCTCCGCACGGACAACCATGTTATCACGGAGGTAGTCGAAACCAATCTCTGAGTTGGTTGAGTAAGTGATATCACACTCATAGGCTTCTTTTTTCTCCATTGGAGATTTTGCTGCCAAGTTAATCCCTACTGACAAGCCGAGCCATGAGTACAATTCACCCATCTCAGTCGCGTCACGTTCAGAAAGGTATTCATTGACCGTAACTACGTGAACCCCTTTTCCTGAAAGAGCATTGAGGTATACAGGCATCGTCGCTGTCAAGGTTTTACCTTCACCCGTACGCATCTCAGGAACGTCACCATGGTGAAGAACGATACCACCCATAACCTGAACCTTATATGGGAAGAGACCAAGGACACGCTTAGCTCCCTCACGGACAACCGCAAATGCTTCATATAACAATGAATCCAGTGATTCACCATTTTTGTAACGCTCTTTAAACTCTACCGTTTTTGCTTGCAGTTCTTCATCTGTCAAGGCAGCCATCTGGTCTTCATATTTAAAGACCTTATCAGCCATCTTCTCCAGACGACGAATTTCTCCTTTATCATTTTCGATGATTGATTTTAATAAATTTGCCATTTTTTTCCTTACTTTAAATTCTGAATATTTTAGAATGTTCTTTTTATTGTAGCATATTTGCCCATTTTTTTCAAGAAATATTCCGTTTTCCCTAAAGACGAAAAAAGAGCCAATCTCTATGATTAGCCCCTTTAAAATTCCACTTCCGAGGCTAGTTTTCTTTCAGGTACAAGCTTGCCTATTTCTTTCAAGGAAGACTAGATTTTTTCTTTTCCAATCGCAGCTTATTCATAAACTTTAGACAAGCATATATTTTCCAGTCATTGACTAAGGATAAAAGTACTAAAAGTAGCCAAATCACCCATCTAGCAAGATCCCTTGGTTCTTGTAAAATAAAGTTAAATAAGACTAGCGAAAAAAGAGTGAAAACTAGACTAAACAAGGCTACTAGAGGCATATAAAACCAATAAAAATAGTAAAAGACAGAAAAGTACTTACTTCCTGGCTGTACCTTCCCTTGCCAACGAAAAAAGTAAAAGTAGGGCGCTAAAACCAACAATTTCACTAACTTCTCCATCTCACACCTCTCTAATCCTTTCCTTGTTTTATTATAGCAAAAAGATCTGGAAATCGCATTCCAGATCTTGCTTTTTTATTTCCGTTTTCTCGCAATCAGATGGATTGGTGTTCCTTCAAAGACAAAGGCCTTGCGGATTTGATTTTCCAAGAAACGCAAGTAAGAGAAGTGCATGAGTTCTTCTTCATTCACAAAGATAACAAAGGTCGGTGGTTTGGTTGCCACTTGCGTCGCATAGAAAATCTTGAGGCGTTTCCCTTTGTCTGTCGGTGTTGGATTGATGGCAATAGCATCCATAATCACATCATTCAAGACTGCTGATGGGATACGGGTATTTTGGCTCTCGCTGATTTGCTTAATCATCTCAGGCAGTTTGTGGAGACGTTGCTTGGTTAAAGCTGAAACAAAGATAATCGGTGCGTAAGGCAGGTATTGGAACTGCTCACGGATATCCTCTTCCCAGTTTTTCATGGTGTGGTTATCTTTTTCAAGAGTATCCCACTTATTGACCACGATAATCATCCCTTTACCAGCTTCGTGGGCAAATCCTGCGATACGCTTGTCGTACTCACGAATACCTTCCTCGGCATTGAGGACCATCAAAACTACATCTGAACGGTCAATAGCACGCATAGCACGCATGACAGAGTATTTCTCAGTATTTTCATAAACTTTACCAGACTTACGCATACCAGCCGTATCAATCATGGTAAACTCTTGACCGTCAGCATCTGTAAAATGAGTGTCAATGGCATCACGAGTGGTACCAGCTACAGGGCTAGCAATGACGCGGTCTTCTCCCAAAATGGCATTGATCAAGCTAGATTTTCCGACATTTGGACGTCCAATCAAGCTGAATTTAATGATATCTGGATTTTCTTCTTCAACTTCATGCGGGAGATTTTCCACAATAGCATCTAGCACATCCCCTGTCCCGATACCGTGCACAGATGAAATCGGTAGTGGTTCACCCAAGCCCAGAGCATAGAAATCATAGATATCATTTCGCATCTCTGGATTGTCAACCTTATTAACGGCTAGGATGACTGGTTTATGAGTTTTATACAGTTTACGGGCAACATATTCGTCCGCATCTGTAATTCCTTCTTTACCAGACACGACAAAGACGATAACATCTGCTTCTTCCATGGCAATTTCTGCCTGGTGCTTGATTTGTTCCATGAAAGGCGCGTCGACATCATCGATCCCCCCAGTATCAATCATACTAAAAGAACGGTTAAGCCACTCACCTGTGGCATAGATACGATCTCGCGTTACACCTTCAACATCTTCTACGATTGAGATGCGTTCTCCCGCGATACGGTTAAATAGGGTTGATTTCCCAACATTGGGACGTCCCACAATGGCAACAGTTGGTAAGGCCATGTTCTCTCACTTTCTACAATAACTTCTTCTGCTCAAGATTTTCTCGAGTTGAGCTTGGTTCTGGATTGCCGAATTGCTCTGCCAAACGTTGACTCCAAGTTGTAGTCGCACGCGCACCTGCATATTCAGTCTGTACACGGTCATAGGCTTCAATAGCCTCAGTTGACTGCTCTTGGTATTCTTCCTCAAAGACAACATTCTCAAGTGGCAATCTTGGTTTTACATCATGCTGTTGATTTGGCACACCTAGTGCAATCCCAAATACTGGATAGGTATAGTCTGGAAGCTTGAACAATTCTGCTAATTCAACAGACTTGTAACGCACCAAACCGATAATCACTCCTCCATAGCCTAGGCTTTCTGCCGCAAGCAAGGTATTTTGCCCAGCAAGCGCAGCATCTACTGAAGTGATGAGGAGTCCTTCCACCTCTTGAGGTTGGAATACATCCGTATGGAGACGAGCCCCTTTTTCTGCACGGTTTAGGTCACCGACAAAGAGCAGAAAGGCAGCAGACTGGCGAATCGCTTCTTGAGGAACTAACTCAAATAAGGCATCCTTCTTTTCTTGACTTCTAACTACAATCACAGAATACGATTGGAAATTTTTCCAAGAAGAAGCCATTTGTCCTGCAGACAAAATGGTATTTAAATCTTCTTGGGGAATCTCTTGCTCCTTAAATCTACGCACTGAAGTATGAGCCTTCATTAATTTGATTGTTTCTGTCATCGACGGTTTTCTCCTTTTAGTTGTGTTTCTTCAGCAAGGTAACGGATACGTTCCATGACACGTCTGGCTTCCCAAGTTTCGTCATTTCCGTTCTTGCCTTTTGCAAAATGTTTTTCCAAATCTTCAAAATTGAAGTTTGAAGTAAAGAAAGTCGGTAAATCTTCCTGCATGCGATACTGAAGAATCACCTGCAAGATTTCATCACGCACCCAAGCTGTTGATTGCTCAGCACCAATATCATCTAAAATCAAAACTTCAGCCAGCTTAATCTCATCCACCAAGGTCTTGACATTCCCATCACCGATGGCATTTTTGACATCGATGACAAAGCTAGGATAGTGGAGGAGAGTTGATGAAACACCACGTTTTTCAGACAAGTCATGAGCTAGGGCAGCTACCATGAAACTTTTACCCACACCAAAGTCTCCATATAAGTAGAGACCTTTTCGAATAGCTGGATATTGCTCCACAAAGGCTAGGAGCTTTTCAAAAACGGACAAGCGCCCCAAATCATCCAAGTCTACTTGAGCTAAGCTAGCTTTTTTAAGACTAGCTGGAAGATTGATTAGCTTGAGACGGTTTTTAATCGCCGCTTCTTTTTCTGCTGCGATTAGCTCCGGAGTCTCTTCATAAGAGACATCTGCATAGCCATGGTTCATGACTAGGATAGGCTTGTAGCCACGGGCAATATAGTCTGTATCTCCTCGGAGGAACTTATCTCTCTCAGTGATGTATTGGTTAAACTTGGAAATACTTCGGTTCAACTCCTCCTGACTGAGAGATTCTTTCTGGATAAAGGCTGCAACATCAGGGTCCTTCACAATTTGCTGGACCAAATCCTGATACTGAAATCGGCTTGGTTGACGCTTGAGTACGTCTCCGACACTTTCCATCTAGTCTCCTCCTTTTTCTAATCGAGCTAACATTTCTTTTTTCTTACGTTCTAGTTCTAAGCGAGTTTCTTCGCTAGTTTCATTCTTATATTCAGGATTGCTCCATTTAGGCACATTGGTTTTTGCTGGGGCAGTCTGATTCTGCTTTTGCGTTTTTGCTTTTTGGCCACGTTCACGAATACGGAGAACTGCCTCCTCGGCACTACGGATATTTTGATAAGCGTAGTCATTAGCTACCTTCATGGCGTATTTTTCATTGATATTGGCCGAATCAACCTTATTAAAGGTCAGGAGCAAGATAACATTGATTACTTCATCCAACAAGCCCAAGGCTGCCATCTTCTGGAGCAGGTCCCGTTCAGTCTGGGTAATACTTCCCTTGCGGGTCTGCTTGATTTCAGCAAGGAACTGCAAGGCTGTCTTTTTCTTAGCCTCTCGGATAATGGTTGCCTCCTTGGGAGTAAACTCAGAAGTCACAGGCTTTTGCGCTATCTTTTCACGGATGCGTTTGACAGAAATCACTTGCGACACTGCTGTCGCTTTTGCTACTTGATAAGTCTCAAACCAAGTCCACCTTTGCTCGTCTGCTATTGCAAATAAGGCCAAAACATCCGAAGTCTCATCTTGAAAACGAAGACCATCACGGGCCATGAGCTGACGAAAATGCTCCAAATCAAAATCATCTGCCGTAGGCTGACTGCTAGAGGTTTCTTGACTCACAGACTCGGATAACTGAGGGAAAATTTGACTCAAGGCCACCGAGATCGGCTCTCCTTCAACACTTTCCTGTCTCATGGCTGCAACCGCACTATCCCCAATCATTTTTTCTAACAAGGTCCGATAAACTGTATGTTGTAAAAATTCTTGAGTTGATAAGGGAGGATGAAGTAACAGGCTATAGGTCTCCCCCTGCTGATAGAGGGTCACCAATTTCATGGCTGTCAGAGTTTTAAAAGCCTTTAAAAGACTATCCATCCCAAAATTCAGATGGTTGAGCATGGCTGCAAAGAGGTGCTCCTTTTGGCCACCATCCCAAAAAGTCACAGCATAAAGATAGAGGCTCAGCGCCTCCTGACCGATAATCGGGAGGTAGCACTGCACCATTGATGAGGTATCTTGCGACACCCGATTATTCTTTACAAAAGAAAAACGGTCATTTGGCTTCATTTATTTTTCCTTTTTCTTTTTAGAGGATTGTGTGATCTGCTGGAGTAGGCTTTCAAGCTCACTCACATCCTTAAAGCTACGGTAAACACTGGCAAAACGTACATAAGTAATCTCATCTAACTCTGCTAACTCTTCCATAACCAAGGAGCCAATAACCTCACTCTGAATTTCATTTTCATTGCGACTACGGAGTTTTTGTTCGATGCGATTGACCACCATGCCAATTTCATCACTAGACACTGGACGTTTCTGGGCTGAACGAATAATCCCGTTAAAGATTTTATCTCTTGAAAATTGTTCCCGTGTACCATCTTTTTTGACCACAACTAGTGTTCTCTCTTCAACACGTTCATAGGTTGTAAAACGATGCTGACACTCTTCACACTCACGTCTTCTTCTGATTGTATTTCCTTCTTCAGCCTGGCGACTATCGATCACACTTGATTTTGTAGCGCCACATTTTGGACAACGCATGCCTTTCCCTCCTTGTCGTTTTCTTTTCATTATACCATTTTTTAAGAGATTCCCAAAATAATTCTCCTTTTGGCTTGACAAGTTTTTTGTTTTGTTGTATTATTGAATTAACACAAAGGTAATTAGAAAGGAGATCGTGATGTCTTGGACATTTGATAACAATAAACCCATTTATTTGCAGATTATGGAGAAAATCAAATTGCAGATTATTTCCCATAAACTCGAGCCCAATCAACAGCTTCCAACCGTTAGAGAATTGGCTAGCGAGGCAGGTGTCAATCCCAACACCATCCAGCGTGCCCTAGCGGACTTGGAGAGAGAAGGCTTTGTCTATACCAAGCGAACGTCAGGACGCTTTGTCACAGAGGATTTGGATTTAATTCTCCAATCCCGTAAGCAACTGTCAGAAGAACAGTTGCAACAGTTTGTAACAGGCATGGTAGAATTTGGTTATGAAAAAGAAGAACTACCGACTGTTTTGAGAGATTATATTGAAGGAGTTTAAACTATGACTTTGTTAGCATTAGAAAATGTGTCAAAATCCTATGGAGCAAGTCCTGCTCTTACAAATGTTTCCCTTGAAATTCCAGCTGGAAAAATCGTTGGTCTCCTTGGCCCAAACGGTTCTGGAAAGACAACCTTGATTAAACTAATCAACGGCTTGCTACAGCCAGAGGAAGGACGTATCCTTATCAATGGCATGGAGCCAAGCCCAGCAACTAAAGCGATTGTTTCTTATCTCCCTGATACGACCTATCTCAACGAGCAGATGAAGGTCAAGGAAGCTCTCACTTATTTCAAGACCTTCTACCAAGATTTTAATCTGGAACGTGCTCAAGGTCTCCTTCGTGATCTTGGCATCGATGAGAATAGCCGTTTCAAGAAACTCTCAAAAGGGAACAAAGAAAAGGTTCAGTTGATTCTTGTCATGAGTCGCGATGCTCGTCTATATGTGCTTGATGAACCAATCGGGGGTGTAGACCCAGCAGCTCGTGACTATATCTTGAACACCATTATCAACAACTACTCTCCAACTTCGACTGTCTTGATTTCGACCCACTTGATTTCAGATATTGAACCAATCTTGGATGAGATTGTCTTCCTAAAGGATGGAAAAGTCGTCCGTCAAGGAAATGTTGATGATATTCGCTACGAGTCTGGAGAGTCTATCGACCAACTCTTCCGTCATGAATTCAAAGCCTAGTTAAAGGAGATTATTATGTTTTGGAATTTAGTTCGTTATGAATTTAAAAATGTTAACAAATGGTATTTAGCCCTCTATGGTGCTGTATTGGCGCTTTCTGCTCTTATCGGAATTCAAGCAAGGACTTATAACGATATTCCTATCAAAGAAAGTCAACCTATTCTACTTATTTTTCTAGCACTCGTGTTTGGTGGCTTGATGATTACACTTGGGATTTCAACCTTAATTTTGATCATCCGTCGCTTCAAGGGTAGTGTCTATGATCGACAAGGTTATCTTACTTTGACCTTGCCAGTTTCCGAACACCAGATTATCTTAGCCAAACTCTTGGGGGCCTTCATTTGGTCTCTGATCAGTTCAGCAGTCTTGGTTCTGAGCATTTATATCATTCTTGTGATCATTGAGCCTAATTCTGTTAATTTCCTTGCTTTCAAAGACTTGTTCCAACAGTACCTAGACAGTATCGGCTTATATCTAATTTCATTCATCATCAGCACAATTTCAGGAATCCTCTGCATCTACTTGGCAATCTCTATCGGACAACTTTTCAATGAATACCGCACAGCACTCGCGGTTTTAGCCTATATTGTTATCCAGATTGTGCTCGGTTTTGTCGGTCTCAACCTTCGCATAGATACTAATTTCAATATGATGCTTACATTTGAAATCTTTACGGATTTAATCCTAATTGCTGGATTCTACCTCGGTACTTACTATATCTTGAAGAATAAAGTTAATCTTCAGTAATCAGTCAGAGGCTGGGCAAAAGCTTAATTTTAGTAGAAAATGAAGTAGCTCTTTCTATGATAAAACGCATATTATCAAGGTTTTTCAAGACCTGATAATATGCGTTTTCTGATTTTAAAGACTTTTAGCGCAGATTCGTTCTTCGTCTAAATAGTTGCATTTTCTAAACCTAAAACTTTATTTCATGTGAAATATTTTACAAAAAAGAGTATAATACCTTTATAAAGTTGCTTTTACTAGGAGGTTCCCACTTTATGCTTAGAAGATTTGTAACAAAGAAACACCTCATTCTCTATTTTTTATCAATTATCATCACCTGGCTTGAAGCGATTATCACACCTGCCCTCGTTCAGAATATAGTGGCTAGTTTTACGAATCAGGACCTCGAATTACTCTGGAAAGTTCTAATCTTGGGAATTTTAGGCAATCTCATCCTGCTTATCGGGTTGGCTGGCAAAAGATACTACTATGCCCGTCTCATAACCGATTTCAAATTTGGCCTTAAAAGTGCCATTTTTCATCAATTTTTAAACAGTTATGCCATTGCTGAGCAAGACCTTCTGTCTGATTTGGAAAATGATGTCAAGCAACTGGAGACAAGCTATATCGAGCCTACAGTGATTATTATTTCTTCCATTGGATTTACCAGCGTTTCGGTCTCTTATGCCTTGTGGACCAACTTCTATCTGGGACTCATTTTTATCCTTTTTTACTCTCTCCCAGTCCTTTGTAGCTCCATCGGGGCCAAACGCTTAGATAATCTCTCCGAGGCTCGTTCTAAAATCAATCAAAGCTATCTAGCAACTTTGACAAGTTTCATCAGCGGAAGTCAACAAATCCGCCATTATCACGGGCAAACTTTCTTTTTCAATCGTTATTCGGAGCAGCTACAACATAGTCTTGATGCAGAAATAAACTATGAAAAACAGCGCACCATCAATAGTCTCCTCATCAATAGTATTGACGCCTTTTGTTCCGTCGCTCCCATTGTCATCGGTGGTTTTATGACCTACTATGGCCACCTCAGCGCAGCCAGTTTTGTAGCTATTTATCTCGTATCTCACAATATCGGCTATCAATTTCAAGAACTAGCTTATTTTAACAACACTCGTAAATCCACCACCTATCTCTGTAAGAAATATCAAAAGCTTCTTAGCCAGGCAAAGCATAACTTTACCAAGCCTATTCCAGACATCTATCCTATCCAAGTGGAGAATCTCTCTTTGGAGATCGAACAGCAAGTGATTTTAGCACCTCTCTCACTTAGTATCAAGCAAGGAGAAAAAATTGCCATCATCGGCGAGAGTGGCACTGGCAAAACCACTCTCCTGAATATTATCCATGGAGATCAAAACCCTACGAGTGGACACATTAGCTTTGCTGGACAAATTCTTAGTCGGGAAGAAATCACCAGCATTAGTTCTTACATCCTCCAATCCAGTCATTATTTTGATGATTTATCACTAACTGACAATATCACCCTGGGCTCCGTCATAGACCAGAATAGATTGGATAAGATCCTGAGACAGACTGGTTTAGAGGACTTGAAGCATAGAACGCTCAGCAATGATAGTCTATCTGGCGGCGAGAAACAACGCATAGAAATAGCTCGCGCCCTCTATCACAATAGCCAACTTATCTTAGCCGATGAGATTAAGGCCAATCTTGACTTGGAAAATAGTCGAAAAATCAGCGATCTCCTCTTTTCTATGCCACAGACTGTTATTGAAGTTATTCACCATTATACAGAAGAAGATCTAAAACGCTACGACCAGGTCATAAGATTGACTAAATAAAACGAAAAACATAAACTGCTTTCGCATCCATAGAAAAAAACCAAGGAAATCAAAAATCCTTGGTTTTTAACTCAAAATCAAATTAGCTACAATAGGACTCACAAATACATAGAGAATTCCTGTAACACCGATGGCTAGTCCTCCCATAGCACCTGCAACCGGTCCATAACGAAAGGCCGTTCCAGTTCCAACAGCGTGACCTGTTCCACCCAGGGCTAATCCAGCAGCTACTGGATCGTCTATTTTTAGCCATTTCAAAAGCGTTGGTCCGATAACGCTGGTCAAAATCCCCGTTGCTACTACAACTACTAGGGTCACGGTAGTCAAGCCCTGCAACTTTTCTGTAATCCCTACTGCCATAGCAGTCGTTACTGACTTAGGAAAGAGGGAAATAGCTAGGAAAAAGTCCATGCCAAAGATTTTTGCGACTAGGGCTGTAAAAGAGGTATTGACGATGACAGCTAAGAAACTCCCCAGCAAAATACTCCTAACATGATGCTTCATCAAGTGGAAACTCTTATAGAGGGGAATTCCTAGAGCCACTGTTGAAGGAACAATCAAGTTATTAAGATAAACCCCACCTTGGTAGTAATCTTGATAGGAAATACCAGTTACCTTTAGAAAGATAATTATAAAAATAGCTGACAGCAACAAGGGAGTCGTTAAGGGATGAGGATAGCGTCTGAAAATCATCATTCCCCCAAGATAGGCTAAGATGGACAGGGCGATCCCAAAAAGGGGATTGGATACAAATTCGCTCATTTAGCACCTCTTTCTTCGTAGTCACCTTCATAGCGTTTTTTGATAAATTGAACCACAAGCGCAATCAAGATGATATTGATTACTGCCGCAAAAAAGACAATCAAGACAATCGGCAGAAGATAGGGAGCAATCACATCAAACTTCTCCATAATTCCAACCGCAGGAGGTAGAAAAAGAATGGTCATGTTGGCTAGGAGAAAATTTCCAACCATGTTGACATGACGAGTACGCAGCCACTTGAACTGCAAGGCTAGAAACAGAATAATCAAGCCGATGATACTTCCAGGGATGGGCAAATGAAAAAAACTGGAGATTCCTTCACCGATTAAAGAAATCACAAAGAGAATCATTAACTGAACATATAACTTCATTGTAAACTCCACAAATAGACTTTCTGCATACCAGTTTACTCTTTTTTCAGAAAATTTCAAGGAAATATATAAGAAACATCCTTCTTGCTATCCAAGCCAAAAAGGTGTATACTAATTGCGTGCGCAAGCATCATAGATACACTAGTATGATTACACTATTATAGAGGGAAAGGAGATGGACATGACTTACTTAGAAAAATGGTTTGACTTCAACCGTAGGCAAGTAGAGCTAGAAGCTATTTTAGAAGAGACCATCGCTGAGCAAAGTGAACAAACCTTGACACTCAAGGAATTTTACCTCTTGCACTTTCTAAATCAGGCTGAAGGCAAATCCCTACGACAAATCGACTTGCCAGATAAACTCCACCTGAGCCCTAGTGCTGTTTCACGAATGGTGGCTCGCCTAGAAGCCAAGAACTGCGGTTTACTTAGTCGGAGATGCTGCGACCAGGACAAGCGAGCTAGTTTTATCTGCCTGACAAGCGAAGGACAGACTACCTTGGCTTATCTACAAACAGCTGTTGAAGAAAGCTTAGCAAGAAAATCAAACTGGCTAGCCTAAAATATTTTTATAAAACTTGCGTGCGCAATCATTTTTCTTGACATTCCTTTTTTCAAGGAGTAAAATGAAGACATGATTTAGCAAAGGAGAATCCTATGATTGAAATCACCTATCTTGATGCCAGCAAGCAAGAGAGAACCATGACCTTTGAGTCATACGATGAATTTGAACGTTCTCAACATGCCTGTCTGATTGGTGTCGCAGACTATTACCCTGTCCAAAAAGTAACCTACAAGGGACATGATTTGGACTACCATGGGACTTACGGAGATGTTTTCTTCTATCTCATGAAACAAGATTTAAGCCAATATAATTAAAAAGGAGAAATACTATGGCAAAAGCAATTACAGACGCAACATTCGAACAAGAAACTAAAGACGGATTGGTCTTGGTAGACTTTTGGGCAACTTGGTGTGGCCCATGTCGTATGCAAGGTCCAATCTTGGACAAATTGTCTGAAGAACTTTCAGAAGATGTCTTGAAAATCGTTAAAATGGACGTTGATGAAAATCCTAACACAGCTCGTTCATTTGGTATCATGTCCATCCCTACTCTTCTTTTCAAAAAAGATGGCCAAGTTGTTAAACAAGTGGCTGGTGTCCACACAGCTGAACAAATCAAAGCCATCGTTGCTGAATTGAGCTAATCAAAGGAGAGACCAAGTGCATTCATTTGGTCTCTTTTTTCTTGCCCTTTGCCATTTTTCAAAAAATATGCTAGACTGTAACTAGAATATTACGATGTTTGGGACATGCCATCGCTAAAAAAAACCTCTACTTGGTATTTTTTAGCTCCCTTTAGGGAGCTTTTTGCGTGCTCTGAACATTTCCCATTTTGGAAGGAGTACTATGAAACGTCAATCAGCCTTGGTCGTCTTTAGTGGCGGTCAAGATTCAACAACCTGCCTTTTCTGGGCCAAGCAACACTATGAAAAGGTAGAAGCCGTTACCTTTGCCTATGGCCAACGCCACCATCTCGAAATTCAAGTGGCCAAAGAAATCGCTGAGGAACAAGGAATTCGTCATCATATCCTAGATATGTCTCTGCTAGGACAAATTACTGAAAATGCCTTGACTTCAGATTTAGAAATTGAGCAAAAAGAAGGAGAGGTTCCTAATACCTTCGTTGACGGTCGCAATCATCTCTTTCTGTCCTTTGCGGCAGTCCTTGCCAAGCAGCGTGGAATTACGGATATCGTGACAGGAGTGTGCGAAACAGACTTCTCAGGTTATCCTGACTGTCGGGATGTCTTTGTCAAATCACTCAATGTCACGCTCAACCTTGCTATGGATTACGACTTTGTGATCCAAACGCCTCTCATGTGGCTAGACAAGGCTGAAACTTGGGAATTAGCTGACCAACTTGGTGCCTTTGACTACGTTCGTGAGAAGACATTGACCTGCTACAATGGGATTATCGGTACTGGTTGTGGAGATTGTCCTGCCTGCCATCTACGCCAACATGGTTTAGAGGTTTATCTCTCTCAGAAAGGAGAGGCCTGATGTTTTTTGCCCCCAAAGAAATCAAACAAGAAACTGGGGAATCTCTTGTCTACAATCCTCACAGAACCTTAGTCTCAAAAGAATTTACCTTCGATGCTGCCCACCACCTCTTTCACTATGAAGGAAAATGCAAATCCCTACACGGTCACACCTATCATCTGCAAATCGCTGTCAGTGGATTTTTAGATGATAGAGGTATGACCTACGATTTCGGAGACATCAAAGCTATCTACAAGGACTACTTAGAGCCCCACTTGGATCATCGCTATCTCAATGAAACCCTGCCCTACATGAATACGACTGCTGAAAATATGGTTTACTGGATTTTCCAAACCATGAGCCAAGAGTTGCCAGACGAGCGCGGTCTCCGTTTGGAATATGTTCGCCTCTATGAAACTCCTACTGCCTTTGCAGAGTTTAGACGGGAGTGGTTAGATGACTAAGGAACGTGTCCTCAAACTACCAGTTCTAGAAATTTTTGGGCCTACCTTTCAAGGTGAAGGTCGTGCTATTGGCCAGAAAACCATGTTTGTCCGCACTGCTGGTTGCGACTACCACTGCGACTGGTGCGATTCCGCCTTTACTTGGGACGGTTCTGAAAAACCAACTCGTATGACAGCTGATGAAGTAATCGCTGAGTTAGACAAACTAGGAAGCTACGACTATGTCACCCTATCTGGGGGAAATCCTGCTATCCTAGCAGCCAACATGGCTGAGCTAGTAACCAAACTCAAGGAACGTGGTGTCACTCTTGCTGTTGAGACCCAAGGCTCCCGCTGGCAAAATTGGTTAAAAGATATCGACCAAGTCACTCTGAGTCCTAAGCCTCCTTCCTCCAAGATGGAAGTCAATTTTGAGACCTTGGACTTTATCGTTTCCCAGCTAGACCCAGAGAAAGTAACCTTTAAAATCCCTGTCTTTGATGATACAGATCTAGCCTTTGCCAAAGGGATTCAAGAACGCTACCAACCAGATGTTCTTTTCTTATCAGCTGGAAATCCTGAGCCCAAAGCTAGAGGCAATATTGTCCAAGACCAACTGGACCGTCTCAAAGAACTCTGGGAACGAGTCGCCGCCGACGATAGCTGGGGCAATGTCCGCGTCCTTCCCCAACTCCATACCCTCCTCTACGATAACCAACGTGGTGTTTAAGATTAGAAAGAAAAAATCATGTCACAACAAGAAGAAATGAAAAACCTCAGCCTCCTCGGCAACAAAGAAACCAACTACATTTTCGAATATCAACCAGAAGTCCTGGAATCTTTTGACAATCGTCATGTGGAAAATGACTATTTTATCAAGTTCAACTGCCCTGAATTTACCTCGCTTTGTCCCATCACTGCTCAGCCAGACTTTGCGACGATTTATATTTCCTACATTCCTGACAAGCTCTGTGTCGAATCTAAATCCCTCAAACTCTACCTCTTTAGCTACCGAAACCACGGAGATTTTCACGAAAACTGTATCAACACCATCGGTAAAGACTTGGTCAACTTGCTAGACCCTCGCTACTTGGAGGTTTGGGGGAAATTTACTCCTCGCGGTGGCATCTCAATCGACCCCTACTATAACTACGGTAAGCCTGGAACCAAGTATGAAGGCTTGGCAGAACAACGCCTCTTTCAACACGACCTCTATCCAGAAAAAATTGACAACCGTTAAACTCATACTCAATGAAAATCAAAGAGCAAACTAGGAAGCTAGCCGCAGGTTGCTCAAAGCACTGCTTTGAGGTTGTAGATAAGACTGACGAAGCCAGCTCAAAACACTGTTTTGAGGTTGTAGATGAAACTGACGAAGTCAGTAACCATACATACGGCAAGGTGAAGCTAACGTGGTTTGAAGAGATTTTCGAAGAGTATAATACGAAAAAGCCCTGTTCCTCAAAATGAGGAGCAAGGCTTTTTAAGTTTCAATTATTCTTCAGTTCCAAGGAAGTTTTTAGTAACAAGGGCTGCAAGAACTCCACCAACGATTGGTGCAAGGATGAAAATCCAAACTTGTTGAAGAGCTGCGCCACCTACCAAAACAGCAGGAGCCAAGCTACGAGCTGGGTTTACTGAAAGTCCAGTGATGTTCAAGCCAGCTAGAATCAAAGCTGTCAATGACAAACCGATCACCAAACCAGCGATTGCACCATTCCCTTTGCTTGCTGAAGTGACAGTCATGATCACCAAAACAAACAAGAAGGTTGCGATTGTTTCAAACAAGAAACCACCAAAGACAGTTACACCGTTTGCCAAGGCATTTTCACCAAGACTTGCAGTTGACATACCTGAATTCGCCAAGAGGAAGAATACAGATCCAGATGCAAGGAAAGCACCAACCACTTGACCAAGAATGTAGTTTACAAGCTCTGAAGATGACAAACGTTTGTTCACAAACATAGCGATAGAAACAGCTGGGTTCAAGTGAGCACCTGAAACAGTTCCGATTGAGAAGGCTGCGACTACGATTGCCAAACCAAAGGCAAGAGCAATTCCAAGGTGTCCAAGTCCCTCAACACCATTTCCAAAAACAACAGCTCCTGTTCCGATGAACACAAGCATAAAAGTACCGATTAATTCAGCAACAAATTTTTTCATGTTAAGTCTCCTTTTTCAAACTATGTATTAGTCTATCAGAAGAAGGAAAGGGTTTCAAGAAATGTGCTTGGAAACATGATTGAAAAATTAATTTCAATTTTTTCTTAAATTGTGAACTATTCGACCTATACATTCTAAAAAGGTGTTGACTATTATTCTTGTTTTAAAATTGTTCTCAAAATCTGTTATAATTGGTAACCTATATTCATTTGTAATTCTTTACAAATACCTTAAATAATACATACTAAGTAACATTATATAACTTTTAATTTGTCTATCTGATCCATTCCCCGTTATAATTCACTTTATAGCCATCTGGTGTAGTTGTACTGATTGCTAAGGCACCTGAACCATATGCATAGTACCATTTTCCTGAGACACTAAACCAACCTGTTTGCATTGCTCCCGAAGAATTGAGGTAATACCATAATCCACCTGTTTTTACCCAGCCTGTTTTCATTGCACCTGAAGAATTAAGATAATACCATGAACCGCCTGTTTTTACCCAGCCTGTTTGCATCCATCCTGAACTGTCAAAATAATACCATGTACTGTCGATTAGTTCCCAACCATTAGTTGTATAGGAACCATTGTTGTGTCTGTACCACCAACGACCAGAGGATTGAATCCAACTTCCTTTCGAAGCCGCTTTTTGTTTTAACAATAAATATTGTTTATATGCTTCAGATACTTTCGTATATTCCTTTTTAGCAGCCTCTTTTTTAGCATTAGCAAGTTTTAATTTAACATTGGCATTATCGAGTGCTTTTTTAGATTCCTCAACCTTTTGTTTAGCTCTAATCAATTGTTTTTTAGCATCCTGGAGATTTTTCGGAGCATTTTTGAGATTTGTAACATATTGATGTGCTGTATCCAACTCTTTTTTAGCATTTTTAAGTGATTGTTCAGCAGTCTTAACGAATTTTATTTTATCGTTTTTGACTCCTTTCAATCGATTTAGTTCAGTCTCTTGTTTCGAAAACTCAGTTTTAGCAGCACTCAGCAAAGTTTGTTGTTTACTCAATGCTGCTTGTGCTGATTTCAAAACGTTTAACTTAGCTTCATTTTGTTTAGTTAAATCTGTAAGATGTTTCTTCGTTTTACCCAGCTCTTTTTGATCTTTATTCAAATTAGTTTTAGCAATGGTCAGATTCTTGCTAAGAGACGATATTTTTTCATTTACTACGGCCTCTTCATTTCTTTGTTTTCGATTAAAATTGTCCAAAGCATCTTTAGCTTTAGTATAGGCTGGATTTTTAGGATGTGTGATTTCATTCCAAATATAACGGAAGGTTATTTTCGGTAAGAATTTTACTCGTTTCCCATTAAAGTAAAATTCGCTATAATCTGGATTACTATCTTTATTTTCTGCTCTTGCTAAAAAATAACTACTATACCCTTTAGCTCCAGAAGGAAGTATTCCATAAACATCTTTATTCTCACTAATAAATGTTAACACTCCATAATTGCCATAGCTTGTTTTTTCGCTAGAGGATGCTCCGACAGCCATCCCTGTCCCAGAAGCTGCTAGCAAGGGAATTCTATGACCATAGTTACGTCTATGCGCTTCTTTTGGATCTGATGAGCCATATAACGAGGCATTTCTATAATCATTAAAGTAAGATAGGACCGCTTTATAAGCAAGTTCTTTTTCACTTAACAGGCTCTTTTCTGGAACGGAACCAGCTGTTGCATTTTCGGTCGCATCCTTAAAACCAAAATCTTGATTTTTCAATTTTGTATCATGTGACAATTTATTATTTGCCACCATTTCATTTGCTCTCGCTTTTGCATATCTCAGGGCTTTGTCAGTCACAGCAGGCACTGGAATATCAATACCATTTATTCTACGCAATTCAATTAAGTATTTACGAACTTCTTCAGAAACCTTTTTATAATCAACCACATGAGGAACATTGACATAATCTTTAGATGAGACAACAATAGTTTCTGTTCTTTCTCCACTAAAATTCACATCTTCATTTGCAGCAACATAATATGTCTTCCCATCACTTCCTACGAAAGTTTTTTCCTCAAGTGGAGGAGTCTTGGAATCACTCTCGCTAACAGAATTTGATTGAATCTCATGAGGGACTGTAACTGTCAGATATTCAGAACCAGCCGATTTTAAATTTTTTTCAAGAGTGGAGCGTGTCTTATCTCCTCTTTCTACAAGCGCTTTTCTTTCTTGATGTACTTTGGAAACTGAACTAGTTAAAGAGCTTACTTTAGCCTGATCTGCTTTCACTTTCGCCTCTAACTTCCCAGCAGTTTGTTGGACCTCACGTAATGTATTCCAATCAAAAGAATTCTCTGCTACTCTTACTTTGTCTTGTGCCTTTTTTACGTCTACTGCTCTTTGATCAACCTGAGTTTTTGCCTTATTAACAACTGTTTGTTGGTTCTCAACACTTGTCTGAGCTTGTTTCTCACCTTTTTTTGCTCCAGCCAAATTTTCTTCAGCTTTCTTGACAGTTACTTGTTTTGCGGCAAGATCCTTTTCTGCATTTTTAATTTTCTCAGGTGTAGCTTGCTTAGCAAATTCTTGAGCTTGTTTCAAAGCGTCATCTGCTTTGTTCTTATTTGTTACAGCAGATGCATACTCTTGTTGCGTTTTATCAACAATCTTCAGGGCATTCTTTTCTTCTTCAATTGTTTGATTCAGTTTTACTTCTGCATTTTTTACATCTGATTCTGAAACTTCAACATCCTTTTTGGTCTCTGATTGACTGACAGTAGTTTTAGTCGATTGTTTATTTGTAACCTCATCTGCTTGGACATGACCATTAAAAGCAGTTACTATTGCAGTTGCAACTCCCAAACCAATCAGCACTTGTTCCTTCTTCATAATATCAACCTTTCTTTAAAAACATTTACCTTGTTAATTTTATCATATTTACATATATTTTAAAATAAAACGAATCTCCCTTCGTCTGTACTCTCTACATAAATCCTTCTCAGGAGAGTATTTAGGTGTACAGACTTCAGCTATTTTTAGGGCAATCTTATTATATAGAATAAATTAAATGTCATTCTAAAATCTCAACAATATAGCTCTATTGTTGCACTTTTATGATTTTACTCTCCCAACTGGGCACTATAGGCGATAATTTGGTCAACCGTGTCTGACAAGAATTGAATGGTATCACGGAGTGGTTTGTCTGTTGAAATATCCGCTCCGATAATCATAGCTGATTCAAGTGGTGTTTTGCTACCACCTGATTTGAGGAGATTGAGCCAGTCTTCAGCTCCAGTTTCTGATTGTTTCAGATGGAGGTAGCCAGCAGTTGAAATTACAAGACCGGCAGAGTAAGTGTAACTATACAAGCCCATGTAATAGTGAGCTTGGCGCATCCAAGTCAAGGCCGCATCGTCATCAATTTCAATAGCATCTCCCCAGAAATCTGTCAAAACTTCCTTCATAATGCTGTTGAGCTTGCTTGCTCCAAAGGTCTCCCCTTCTTCAATTAGTGTATAAACCTTACGCTGAAATGCTGCTTCCAAAAGGTGGGTGATGAAATTATGGAAGTAGGTATCTGTCAAGCGGTGGGCAAGAGCGAATCGTTTTTGACGTGGGTCGTCAGATTGGTGCTCCAAGTAGTCACTAAGAAGCAATTCATTGAAAGTTGACGGCGCTTCAACATAGTAGGTCGACATGTGGGCGTTAAAATAGGTTTGGTGATTGTCTGAAAAGATAAATTGACCAGAGTGACCAATTTCATGAATCAAGGTATAGACATCGCTCAAACGACCTGTCCAGCTCATGAGGACATAAGGGTGCACACGGTAGGGATCAGCTGCATAGCCACCAGAATCCTTGCCACTATTGGCAGCAAAGTCCACCCAGCGTTCTTCTTGATAACGAGCGATTTCTTGACAGTATTCTTGACCCAAAGGTTCTACCGACTTCATGACCAAATCATAAGCATCGTCAATAGTCACTTCAGGATTAAGGGCGCTGTCCAAGTCCAATTTCCAGTCTGCAAAGGTCATCTTTTCAAGACCATTGACCTTGGCAACATGCTTGAGATATCGCTGAGCGACTGGCGCAAAATCCTTCATGATGAGGTCAATCTGTCGTTCAAACATGGCACGGTCTACTTCTTGTTCAGCCAGAAGATAATCAAAAACTGAGTCGTAACCCTTCATATCTGCCAACAGTTTTTCAGATTTGACTTGGGCTAGATAAGCTGCCGCAGCCGTATTTTGGTGCTTACGAAGTCCTTCTGAGAAGGAACGAAAGGATTTCTCACGGACTTCAGCATCTTCATGGTTTTGGTAGAAGTTCTCATAGGTCACAAAGCTGTTTTTGTATGTTTTTCCATGGGCTTCAAAGTCAGCCATTTCAAAATCCCCAGCTCGCATTTTAGTATAAATATCCTGCGGACTGTAGAAAACTTCACCGAGATTGGTCAAGGCCTTCTCCACATCAGCCCCTAGGTAGTGTGCTTTTTTGATTTTGGCCTGACGAATAGCAGCTGTTAAATGTGGCAATTTACCCAAACGGTCCAAGACTTCCTCGTCTGCTGCCACCAAGGCATCGTCAAAGAAGGTCAGAGCTACGCTGGCGTCTGTTTCAAATTCCATCCCAGCTTGGGCAATATTGGCAAATTCGTCATTGCTATAGTCTGTCGTCTGAGGCATAAATCCATAGTTTCCAATATGGCTCATCTGAATGTAGATTTGTTCCAATTCTGCAAAGGCCTTTTCAAAATCCTCAAAAGTATGAAGATTGCCCTTGTAATCACGGCTAAACTGGTTGATGTCTTCGCGAGCTTTCTCGATTGCACGCAAGAAGTCCTCACGGTCTTGGTATAGGGCTGTTAAATCCCAAAGTTCCTTCTCTGGAAATTCTGAACGGTGTTTTTGTTCCATTTTCTTCCTCTTATTTCTCTAATTCTAATAAAACACTAAGGGCTGATAAGGCGTAAAGTGGTGCTGTTTCTGCTCGCAAAATACGAGGACCAAGACCTGCCAAGACTGCTCCCTTAGCTTCAAAACTTTCGATTTCTGCAGGTGACAGGCCACCTTCTGGACCAAAGATAAAGAGCAATTTGTCTCCTTTCTCGAGTCCAGTAACTGCTTGTAAAAGCGCAGCGGCTTCTCCTTCTTTAGCTGATTCTTCATATGCCACTACAATAAAGTCAAACTGGTCAAGTTGGGCTAGAAAGTCTGATTTTTTCTCGAAAAGCTGAATATTTGGGACCAGATTACGCTTGCTTTGTTCTGCTGCTCCAAGGGCAATTTTTTCTAGTTTTTCAACCTTTTTTCCCAATTTCTTGCCATCCCACTTAGCAACGGACCAATCGGCAGGGAAGGCCCATATTTGACTGGCTCCGAGCTCGGTTACTTTTTGAGTGATAAACTCCAGCTTGTCTCCCTTGGGAAATCCAGATGCAATGGTCACTTGAACTGGCAGTTCCACATTGTCAGCCAATTCTTGGACCAACTCAAACTGACGGGCTTCCACATCCAGCACACGCGCCAAACGTTTAATGCCATCATCAAAGACCAAAGTAACCTCATCATCTTCTTTCAAGCGCATAACCTGAAACATATGCTTGCTGGTTTCCTTGTCCTCGATGGTGACAGGAGAGACTGCACTCCCCTTGACAAAATACTGCTGCATGCTAGCCTCCAATCACACCGGAAATATCCTTGGTTTTCTTAAAGACACAGGCATTCCATTCCCCTTGAACCATGTGAGTTTCGAGGAAAAATCCAGCTGACTCAGCCGACTCGCGCACCATG
This sequence comes from Streptococcus infantis, assembly GCF_047460875.1. GTDB lineage: Bacteria > Bacillota > Bacilli > Lactobacillales > Streptococcaceae > Streptococcus > Streptococcus infantis_AA. Next base: position 88,294 of record NZ_JASHFI010000004.1, read on the forward strand.
TCCCACTTATCCTTGATAATCCCACTCATGATCAGGTAGCCTTCATCCTTTACCAAGCGGTAAGCATCATCCGTCATATGAATGAGGATATCCGCCAAGATATTAGCCACAATCACATCTGCCTCAATCTCAACACCCTTAAGCAAGTCTCCCGCTGCTACATGGATGTTTTCCATACCAGGGTTTAGCTCAATATTTTCCTGAGCCACACGAACCGCCACATCATCTAGGTCATAGGCGAAAATTTCCTTAGCACCAAGCAACGAGCTAGCAATGGAGAGGACGCCTGATCCAGTACCCACATCCAGCACCGTTTCGCCACCACGAAGAACATGTTCCAAGGCAAAAAGGCTCATCTTGGTAGTTGGGTGGGTTCCTGTCCCGAAGGCCATACCAGGATCTAGCTTGATAATCTTTTCCCCAGCAGTCGCCTCATAGTCTGTCCAAGAGGGAACGATGGTCAAATCATGAGTGATACGAGCGGGTTCATAGTATTTCTTCCAGTTGTCTGCCCAGTCTTCCTCAGCCAAGGCAGTAGTCCCCATCTTGACCTCACCCAAATCCATAAAATCTGTTAATTCTGCTAGGCGAGCCTGCAAATCTGCTTCAACCACTGCCACATCAACCGTATCAGGGTAGTAGGCCGTCACAACGATTTCATCTTGTTGCTCGACCTCTGGGAAAATCTCGCCGAAACGGTCCACATTTCCCACATAGTCCATACTATCTTCGATCGCAACACCTTGCGCTCCTAGCTCAATCAAAAGATTGGAAACCAACTCCTCTCCCTCACGTTTAACTGTAACTTTTAACTCTTGCCATGTTTCCATAAATTTTTTCCTTATCAATCTATTAATTCTTCTAATTCTTTTAAAGTTCTTCCATCCTGATCTTTCCAATCAGTTCGACCGTTCGTTTGCATACCCAGCAAAAAAGCTGCTGCATAAGAAGGGCTAGAAAAGAGTTGTTTTTCCTTTAACACTCCATCTTGAATGACCCGAGAAGCTATTAAATTCTGACGCATTTCTTTTAAACTTGCTGGAAGGTATGGAGAATCCTTTATTTCTACTTGACTTCCTTCTAAAACAACAAAACCTTCAGTTGTCCGTTCACAAGTTGCTTCTATTACTTTGTTAGATTTCTTAGTTTTACGCTTTAAATAAAGATAGGTTGAATGATTATCAGTCAAATCTTGACTAACTTTCTTTGTCATTGGAACAAAAACACGATAACCTAAAGTTCCAATAATCATTAGCGTATTTTCAACAATTTCATTCAGTTCAGATTCCTTTTCCTCAGTTACATTACCAGGATTTGGATCATTACTATTTTTCACAATGTAGCGACCAGCTTCTTTAGCAAGTTGAGTAAATTTATTTTCCAAATAGCTAATTTCTGTTGGACCAAAAGAATTATTTTGAGTTGTTAGAATGATGACGTCATTAAAATAATCTGCGTGAATATCGCGGGTATGCTCTTGAATTCGCAACAATACCCCTTCACCATTTTTCCGAGTTGTCGCCTGACCAATATAGGTCACATCTTTCTGTTTATCTTCATCTCGACCAAATAAGAAATAAATACCACTTTGTTTCATTTCATCACGAGACTTCAAATCTCCCAACTGAATACGAGGTATTTTGTAAATCACCCCCGTCCAATTTGACAAAGTACATTTGATTTTTCCAGTCACTTCACCATCCATGAGAAACATATTGATATTTTTGCTACGCTTTTCCATTTATCGAACTTCCCTCCAAATAATCCCTCAATCTCCCCTGTAACTGAAGTACTGCCTGTTTAGAATTGAGAAATTCCTCAACGGGCATCAGCTTATAAGCCTGACCTTCATCTCCAAAGGTAATATTGTCAAATTGTTCTTGTCTTAGCTGACCAACCATAAAGACCGATTGCTTATCTTTAAAGATTACGCTAGGATAAATCTTGCTCCAAAGCAGACAGTCTTCATCTAAATGAATTCCCAGTTCCTCATAAACTTCACGCGCTGCGCACTCGAAAGGGCTTTCGTTTCCTTCACGACCACCACCTGGCAACTCCCACATGTTGGGACAAGGGATATCGTCCTTGTCATCACGTAAGATAGTCAAGACCTTATCCCCACAAATCAAGGCAATCTTGCAACCTTGGAAATCCATTCTGTTATCCAATAATTCCATGATATATACTCTTTTCTATGATAACAATTACTCTCTAGGAAAATACGAGCTAGCTTTCTTCGATTACTTTTTGGCACTCTGCATCCCAGTATGCTTGCCATCTGCCATGTTTTTTCGCAAAATAAACCGTAAACTCATCGTTTACATAATCTGCAACATAGCGAAGATTAGGCGGGGTTTCCTCACCACTTAATATCCAAGGATGGAAGTAAAATGTCCTTTCCCACTTCTTATGAGTATAGCCGAGATCCTTGGCATACTGAGGGATGGGTTGTTGCATCTCACTTTCCAAATGGGACTGAATAGCATTATCAATACTATTTAAACGAGCTAATAGTTGCTGAAACTGCTCTTCTTCCTCCGTCTTAAAACCAACTAGAAATTCAAATTCCGCAAAATCTTCAGGAAATTCAAGTTCTGTGATTTTCCCATCCTCAGCATAGCGTCCTTCTTCATTAACAAGGCGACGAGCTCCTGACTTCAATACTCTCTCGAAATCTAGATCCGCAAAGCGATTGCGGGGAAGAATATCAACTGACGGCTCAGTTTTAGCTGACCTTCTCCTGAAAAACTGTTTGACTTTTTCTAGCATAGTCTCCCCCTTCTCCTTGAATTCATTATTTAAAAATGTCCACTTAGAATCTTTTCTAATACCTCGGATAAGGGTAAAATTCTCCCTCTTCCATGCCTGCTTTCCCTTCTTCAAAGACTTCTTGGTTCCATTCCATGACGAATTCTTCTGCTTCTGGGTCTTCCAAAAAGTCCATAAGGGCATCTAGCCCAACATCAGCAGTATCTTTAAGGAATAGCGCAAAATAAGCTAAAAATTCGCGAGAAAATCCTTTTTTAGGCAAGTAAGGGATGACAGTCAAATAGTCTTCCTCATTGACGGTTGATTTGGCAGGATTGTAAAAAAGCACTGCTTCTTCAAAGAGGATATCTTCTGATGAAACCTCTCCATCTTCATCCACCATCTCCACTCCAGCAGCATTTTGCGCTTCCAATAGAAAACTTACTTCAACCGCATGGTTGCGCTTATCCCAACTAATCTCAAAGTCAAAGGGAAAGTTCTTCTCCAATTCTTCCTCTAAAACATCTAAAAATCCATATGTTGCCATTTTGTCCTCTTTCTATGCGACTCTTAAATCGCCCCGATTGCTCGGAAATATGCTAAAATAGATACTACCATCTTACCACATATACATCAGAAAATCCACGCTAGAAAGGACTGCTATGCCAGACAATCTCGCGCTTCGCATGCGCCCTAAAACCATCGACCAGGTCATTGGTCAGGAACATCTGATCGGGCCTGGAAAAATTATCCGCCGCATGGTGGAAGCCAACCGCCTGTCCTCCATGATTCTTTATGGACCTCCTGGAATCGGCAAGACCAGTATTGCCTCTGCCATCGCAGGGACGACCAAGTATGCCTTTCGAACTTTCAATGCGACAGTAGATAGTAAAAAAAGACTCCAAGAAATAGCTGAAGAGGCGAAATTCTCTGGTGGTCTCGTCCTATTACTAGACGAGATTCATAGACTAGATAAAACCAAGCAAGATTTCCTCTTGCCTCTCTTGGAAAGTGGTCTGGTCATCATGATTGGCGCTACGACTGAAAATCCTTTCTTTTCTGTCACTCCTGCCATTCGCAGTCGTGTTCAGATTTTTGAGTTGGAACCTCTGTCTAACCAAGACGTCAAAGAGGCCCTGCAGATAGCTCTAAGTAACCCTGAGCGTGGTTTTGATTTTCCAGTAGAACTAGATGAGGATGCGCTGGATTTCATTGCTACCTCTACAAACGGAGACCTTCGCTCTGCCTTCAACTCACTGGATTTGGCAGTTCTTTCTACCCCTGAGAATGACAAGGGCATTCGCCATATCACCCTAGACATCATGGAAAATAGCCTGCAGCGGAGCTACATTACCATGGATAAGGACGGAGATGGCCACTATGATGTTCTCTCAGCCCTGCAAAAGTCTATTCGCGGTTCAGATGTGGACGCTAGTCTCCACTATGCTGCTCGCTTGATAGAGGCTGGTGACCTTCCTAGCCTAGCTCGTCGTTTGACTGTGATTGCTTATGAAGATATTGGCTTAGCCAATCCTGAAGCCCAGATTCATACCGTAACTGCCTTAGATGCTGCGCAAAGGATCGGATTCCCCGAAGCCCGCATCCTCATTGCCAATGTCGTCATTGATCTGGCACTTTCACCCAAGTCCAACTCAGCCTATGTGGCTATGGATAAGGCCCTAGCTGACCTTAAAACATCCGGTCATCTGCCAATTCCACGTCACTTGCGAGATGGACATTATAGCGGCAGCAAGGAACTAGGTAACGCCCAAAATTATCTCTATCCACATAATTATCCTGGTCACTGGGTCAAGCAAGAATACCTACCAGAAAAAATTCGTGACCATCACTACTTTTCTCCAGAAGATAGTGGAAAATACGAACGGGCCCTGGCTCAACGCAAGGAAACCATTGATAAATTACGAAACTTATGAAATCCTTTTCAAAATTTTTAATTTTCCCTTGATTTTTTTTGAAAAAGTGGTATCATATAATCATAGAAACGCTGTGGTGTACGACTTCACATTTAAGTGTTGACCGACTATTTTTTGTATTATTAGGGAAACAAAAGTCTTCTAACAGCATGTAGGCCGTCTCACACGGAAACAGCTTCAGTTAGAGCGAGTTGCCCACCTGCTTAATTGCGCGGGTTCAATACAAACCGTGAAGTTTCGGCACCAATACAGCTTTTTATTTGCCTCCTTAGCTCAGTTGGTAGAGCAGTAGACTCTTAATCTATGGGTCACAGGTTCGAGCCCTGTAGGGGGCATCTAAATCAACAGGAAAAAGCCTTGATTTATAAGGCTTTTTTGCTTGTCTATAACTGATTTGCCCCATCATTTGCCCCACATTTTTTTATGAGCAATCTTTCCAAACATCTCTGATTACGAAAAACAAAAAAGCTATCCTACCTTTGCAAATTTGGATAAGATAGCAGAATATTTTAATGCAACTCCAACCCAACTATTTGGAACTAGTAAAGAAATTGAGTTAGAAAAGAGTGTTCTTGAATCGAATGAATACTCTGACAAAGTAAGTGAGATCTTAAAAGCTGTCAAATACATCGAACATTTCCTACATACTTATGGACAGCACTTAGAGGATTTACTTTATCTAACAAAAGGCAACCAACTATACACAGAAGATGGAGATGAGTTGTATATTGATCCAACTTCTCAGAAAAGAACATTTCATACTCAATATGAACCTGGTTTTATTGTAGCAAGAGAAAAATCTCCACTAGAACTCTTGATTGAAAATAAGGAATTGTTTGATAAATAGAAAAAGCGAGGATAACCTCGCTTCAGATTGAAGTTAAAATCTTTAGAAGACACTTTTATAAGGACTTTGTCTTCAATCTGTGAAAAGGAGTGGAAACTCCTTTTCTTTTTGTAAGTCAGACTGAAACTTCCAAATTGTTTATTTATTTTATTGACATTTTCTATAAAAATAAATATAATAGTTTTATTATCAGACTATACTATATAGGGGGGATTGAAATGAAATTTTCTAATCGTTTACTGCTATTCCTTGCAGGAGTTGTTTTTGTCCTTTTAGGACTTTTCCTATTTACAAACCCAGTAGCTAATCTTGTTGCTTACAGCTGGTGGATTGCATTTGATTTACTGGTTTCTTCTATAGCAGCTATTTTAGGCTATTTCTCTGCACCAAAAGAGCTTCGCTCACCTGTTTATCTTTTCCAAGGGTTTGTTAGTCTTCTCTTAGCTCTTTACCTCGTTGCTTATGGCTTTGTGACCCTGCCGGTCGTCATTCCGACCATTGTAGGAATTTGGTTAATTGTAGAAGCCATTATTGCTTTCTTTAAAGGCAAACGTCTAGGATTGATTTTCCCTATTATTGGTAGCAATATCACGTGGGTAGCCTTGCTTGTATTTTTACTAGGTCTAGTGATTCTGTTCAATCCAGTGGCTACAGGTGTCTTTGTCGTTTATGTCATTGCCTTTTCATTTTTAGTTACTGGCTTCACCTACATTATTGAGGCCTTTCGTAAATAGTCTAGTTGCTATTTCTATCGCATTCAAAAAAGCTGGGAAATCATATTCTCAGCTTTTTCGTCTCTTTAATTATCACTTTTTCGCATTCCATTCTACGTAGAAATTTGTTTTTCCATTTTATTCTCCAATTTGATCTCGCACTGACATTTATTTATAACAAAACTATATATCTAGAATAGCATAATCATTAGGTATTATAGGTTTTCAAACAAAATACGAGTCATTCGTTTTTGCCCCGCTTTTGCCCCATTTTTAAATCCTGACATTGAAAATACCTAAAAGTATTTCCCTAAAATCAGCTATATTTCAACATTTTTGTTTATTTTCAATATGAAAAGTTCTTACAAATCCATGTAGGGGGTATCTAAATCAACAGGAAAAAGCCTTGATTTATAAGGCTTTTTTGCTTGTCATTTTGTTTTTTGTACCAAATTTTGTACCAAATAATTTATATTCACCAAATTAGAGAGTCTCATCCAAAGACTCGTTATTTATCTCACACTCGTTTTCGTCGAAAAAACCACCGCAAGGGTGGTTCTTTTTTATCAATCGTCAAATACTCCGCCTGTGAGTTGGTACATGAGATAAATGTGTTCCAGGACTTTGACTTTATCCATATGTTCCACATCTTTAAAGCCTCCTAATGCCAAGAGCGGGACAAAACCGAAACATTGGTTATAAGACAAGGGACCATGTTTTAACACAGCCTGTCTATATAAATCCAGTTCAAAGTTATCAGTCACATATGAGTTATCTAAATACTGAAGAAAATATTTCAGGCTCTTGATAATAATGTCGCAGTCTTGAAGATTTTATTTTACAATACCAACAAATTCATTCTCTTCCCAAGTAATAATATCTCCAAAAGCTGTTACGAACAGCGGAAAAAGAAGTAAGGAACTATTCATAATAATAGCCGTAGCAAATCTTTGCATTTTTGTCTTATCTTTTTTAAGATAGTACTATTAAAAAAAGATAAGGTGAAAATCATGGAAACATATACACTTGCAAATGGGGTTACTATTCCTAAAATTGGTTTTGGAACTTGGCAAATTGCTGAAGGCGAAGAAGCCTATAACAGCGTTAGCTTCGCACTTAAGGCTGGTTACACACATATTGATACCGCACAAATTTACGGTAACGAGGTTTCTGTAGGTAAGGCGATTGCTGATAGTAATTTGGCACGTGAGGATATTTTCCTAACTACCAAACTTTGGAATGATAAGCACGATTACGAGTTTGCTAAGACTTCTATCGATGAGTCTCTCGAAAGACTTGGTGTGGATTATTTGGATCTTTTGCTTATCCATTGGCCTAATCCAAAGGCGCTTCGTGAGAATGATGCTTGGAAGGCTGGCAATGCGGGTGCATGGAAGGCTATGGAAGAAGCCTACAAAGAAGGTAAGGTGCGTGCTATCGGTGTGTCAAACTTTATGCAACATCACCTAGAAGCTCTTTTTGAAACAGCTAAAATTGTTCCACATGTCAATCAAATCCTCTTGGCTCCAGGTTGTGACCAAAAAGACTTAGTTGCCTATTGCCAAGAGCGCGATATCCTTCTTGAAGCCTATAGTCCACTAGGTACAGGTAGCATTTTTGGAAATGAAGATGTTGAAGCAGTGGCTGAACGTAACGGTAAATCTGTAGCACAAGTTGCTCTGCGTTGGAGCCTTCAAAAAGGTTTCTTGCCACTACCTAAGTCTGTGACACCTAAAAATATTGAAGCCAACTTGGATATCTTCGACTTCGACTTATCAGAGGAAGATATGGCAGTCTTGGATAAGATTCAAGGCATCAAAACTCAGAATGATCCTGACACAGTTAATTTTTAATAGGATTTTAAGCAACTCGTCAGGGTTGCTTTTTCAAGTAAATGACAAAAGAAGTCAAGGTTTTGACAATTCGCGCCACATGAAATTATTTAAGCATATCCTTTTCTCTCATTACCATTTTCTGTTATAATGTATTGTATTTCTAAAGTAGAAAGGTCTTAATATGACAACTCTTATTAAGCATAAACGTGTAGAATTTTCAGAACTATTTTATGACCTAGTGTTTGTTTTTGCAATTTCAAAAGCAACTGCTTTAATTCACCCTCTTCATAGCGGTGTTGTGGCTTGGGATTCTTTACTTGATTTCTTCATCTCTGTCATGGTTATCATCAATTCCTGGATGATTCAAACCATTTATACCAATCGCTATGGAACAAACTCGTTATTTAACATGGTAATCATGTTTATCAACATGGGACTTATGCTCTTTATGTCCAATATGATTGGATACAATTGGCAACAATGGTTCTATTATACCTGTTGGGCTGTTGGTACATTGACCCTTACCTTATTTTTTCAATATTTGGTTGAATTTTTTAGAAAATCAACCGATAATACTGATCGGGAAAGTATCAAAGGTTTTCTATGGTTAACAGGTCTAGGAAGTTTAGGAGTCTATTTAGCAGCTCTTCTTCCTATTTACGTTGGAGTCTATATCTTTATTGCTAGTATTCTGCTAACATTTATTGTGCCAATTTTCTTGATTACTAAAGATGAGCATTTCCAGGTAAATCTTCCCCATTTAATCGAGCGCGTCTCCCTTCTTGTCATTATTACGTTTGGAGAGATGGTTGTTGGGCTAGCTAGCTTCTTTACAGTCGAGAATTTCTCGATTTATTCGGTTCTCAATTTCGTTATCATGCTTTCCCTGTTCTTGTTTTATTTTGGCGAATTTGACCATGCTATTGATGAAGGATCTAGTCAAAAGGGATTATTTGTAATTTATAGTCACTATCCTATTTTCATCGGGCTTATGTTGATGACAGTTTCGATGGGTTATCTCCTGAATCCCGAGGCTAATCTTCTCGTTGCAATCAGCTTCTTTTATATCGGAATTGGCCTCTTCCAAGCTGCTGTCCTAGCAAATGGGCCCTATAACAAAAACTATCTTCGCTATCCGAGAAGTTACTACTGTGCTCAAGCGACACTCTATCTGGCTGCCTTGATTCTCTCTTTGCTTTTCGCTTCTAATCCTATAACAGTGTTGAGTATTGCAACCATTTTTACTCTAGCTATAGCCATTCATTTTATTTATTTTTATGTGACACAGAATAAAAAATATTCCAAATCTAACTGGGGGTTCTTTTAATGAGTTTATAGCATTAAAAAAGCCTTGGTTTTCCAAGGCTTTTTTTTCATTAATTTGTTTTTCCATTTTATCCTCCGATTTGAACTCGCACTGACATTTATTTATAACAACACTATATATCTAGTATGGCATAATCATTAGGTATTATAGATTTTCAAACCAAATGTGAGTCATTCGTTTTTGCCCCACTTTTGCCACGTTTTTAAAGCCTGACAGTGAAAACACCTAAAAGTATTTCCCTAAAATCAGCTATATTTCAACATTTTTGTTTATTTTCAATATGAAAAGTTCTTACAAATTCATGTCGTTATCCTGAGAATAGTTAGAATAAATTAAATTAAGGTCTTTATCTAACACGAAAGCCACATATGTTTATTTTTCATTAACTTGTGTAATGAAAAACAACTGAAAATCTTTTGCATCTTTCTGAGTCGGAAAGTAAATTATAATATTGTCCAACGCAGTACCAAACCACCTATTTGCCGACCTTTTTCTATTGCTTTTACAGATAGGAGTATTCTTCCCTTAGCCAGCCAACGGTTTATCGACTTCATCCTTGCTAATAAACACCTGCTCTGTTAAGACGGGACACTCTTATCCCAAAAAAGTTCCAAAGTCTCACCTGACTCTGGAACTTTTTGATTTCTACACTTATTGTTTGGCTTCCTGTTTTAATTGTTGCACCTGTTCCTCGTACTGGACAAGCTCCTTGTCTTTTATATTAATAGTCGCTTCTGCTTCAGCAATGCGGCTTCTCAGATCTTGAGTCTTGCTATGGTGATAGCTAATACCAATAACACTACCAGCAATGATCCCGATTACTAGACAAGTAAAAATCACCAAAATCAAGGGAGCAGATAATTGTGTAAAGACAAGACTGACAGTTACTGTTTGACGATTGAGCAGACCAAAGCAGATCACAATGACTAATAAGATCAAACCGCCAATTAGATAAGCCTTATCTTTCAGTGACAATTCATTAAATTTTTTTAGCATAATTTCCTTTTCTCCTGACTATGTTGATAGAAAACTACACAACATTTAGTAATTAACAGAGCCATTTTACCAGAAAAATTCGATACTGTCAATAATTATTTGATTAACACTCCGTAACTCTACTTGAGTATTTACACATAATTATTTACAGTATCCCGATTTGATCTCGCACTGACATTTATTTATAACAACACTATATATCTAGTATGGCATAATCATTAGGTATTATAGATTTTCAAACCAAATGTGAGTCATTCGTTTTTGCCCCACTTTTGCCACGTTTTTAAAGCCTGACAGTGAAAACACCTAAAAGTATTTCCCTAAAATCAGCTATATTTCAACACTTTTGTTTATTTTCAATATGAAAAGTTCTTACAAATTCATGTAGGGGGCATCTAAATCAACAGGAAAAAGCCTTGAAATCAAGGCTTTTTTGATGTCAAATAACTTTTTGTAGCAAATCATTATAAAGGTTTTCCAACCTTATCAAACTTATCATTTATTCTCAATCAATTGCTAGCAATATTTGATAAGACCAACTGTTTTTTACAGTACAGAGCTAGTCTATAATTAACTAAACTATACTAATTTGTGCCCATATTACATGGCCAATCCGCATAGAGATTAAAATGGGCTATTATGAATTCATAAATTTTCGCAACAGAACAAGAGCAAGTCATTTAGAAATAAAAGAGAAGAGAATCTTTCACTCTCTTCTTAGTATATCTTATTAAATTCAGTCTTTCTCAATCTACCTGATTTTCCTTTGCAACGACAAATTCTTTAACCAATCGATAGATAACAGCAAATACGGGGGTAAAGAATATCATTCCAAGTAGTCCGAAAAGATTCCCTCCGATACTAGCAGCCGCAAGCGTGAAAAGGGCTGGTAAACCAATAGACTGACCTACAACTTTTGGATAAATAAGGTTTCCTTCAATCAGCTGTATAACTTGATATAGAAGAAGAGAAAGTAAGGCTTGAGTAGGACTCACTGTGAAGATAAAAATCGCTCCCACAACACAAGCAATCATAGGCCCTACATAAGGAATGAACGATAGCACTCCTGCAAAGATACCTGTCATTACTCCATAGGGTATCCCAAACATGCTGTAACCAACCGCTATCATAACTCCTATGATAACTGCTTCAATCAGCTGACTCATCAAAAATTGGTCATAAGTCTCTAGTGCTACTTGTCCAATGTAAGTCAACTTTATCACCACCTTCTCTGGAAGAAAAACTTTTAGAAGTCGACTCGTCATCGCTGCCAAATGTTCCTTACTGGATAAAAATAAAAAGGTGAAGACTATAATCAAAAAGGCATTCATCAAACTTGAAAAAATATTGCCGATATTACTAGTCAGACCTGATAAAAAACCTATCAAAGCTTGGCTAATAGAACTAGATTGTCCCTGTATGCCTGATACGATAGTTGACAACATGTCTTTGGTTACAAATTCCGAGCTGCCTAGAAATTTCCCAAGTTGAGTAAGGACTGTTGAAAGGACTGTTCCCAGCTGACTAATAGTCTGAGCTAGGGTTGGCAGCACCAAAACCAAAAGAGCAATCACGATTAAGATAAGAGCTAGGAAAACAAGTACCATGGCAATCGGACGACGCAACTCTGCCTTTACCTTCAATTTAACTAAGTACTGTTCAATTTTTTTCATAGGAACATTAAGCACAAAAGCAATAACAGCACCATAAATCAAGGTTGATATTACATCAAAGAGAGAGATTGCTCCTGATATAAAGCTCGATGCATTCAGAATTACAAGAGCAACCAGCCCTATAAAAAGGATTAACGGAGTATATTTTTTAACTAAGTTCATAAATTCTCCTTAATAAACATGTTTAGATACGACTATACTATTTGGTTTTTCAAACTCTCGATCAAGGTAGGCTTGGTAAGTTCCTGGAGCGATAAATCCTTTTGGTGAGAGGATATCTGTTCCAGCTTGACCGACTATGGTATCAGCCAAGAGCACACAGTTTGTGGACAAGACAAAGTAGGATTTAAACTTAGATTTGATAAATTTATAAAGTTCCCCATCTGTCTCATGTCTGATTTTATAAGCGTAGGTGTAGTCTTCCTTACCATCACCTGTCATTATTTTATCTGCACTTGGCTCCCATGGAATCGTCAGTTGTTTCAATTCAGCCAACTTTTTCTGAACTGCTTTTTCCATTTCAGGCGTCAAATCTATCCCATAACCAAAAAGCGTTTTTTGACTCTCACGTTTACATAGGTCAATGTACTTGTCACGATCACAGAAATATAAGACACCATCTCCTACCATGCCAAATAAGGTCTCAGAAGACGGATCATAGTTGCCATAAGAAATAACACGGCCTTGATAGCAGATATCCACATGACCAATTGCCGAAAACAGAGAGGTCTCAGCTGTATGAACAAAAATTTCAAGCTCCGCTGTCTTACCAGACTTCACCATTCCAAGATGGATATCTTCTTCCTCATCAGCATTTTCCAGCATAAATTTGTTAATTTTTGCTAAAGTTCTTGCAGGGATGAGAGCGGCTAGGACAATAGGTAAGCTAATTCTAATGCGACGTTTGAGATGGTTTTTCCCAATTTCCCCTTCAAATAAGAAACCGTCACGGATATTGGACAGACCATAAAGGAAAAAATAAGCCCCTAAAACAAAGAGTTGAAAGACAGAATTTCCCGTAGAGGACAAAAGACTAGCTCCACCAAGAAAAACTAGTAGAATACCATCTAGTAAGAGACGAAAACGAGGTCGAATATTATTTTTACGGTAGAGAACATAGGTGACAAGATTAATCGTGGCCCTAAAAATCTGATAAACTCCAATCACAAGAGCCAGAACATAAATCGGTATATCAGTCGCAAGATTAGAACCTAGCAAATATCCCAGCACTAACAATTTAACCAGTGCAACTCCCAAGGTATCCGTTGACTGGCTTTTTTTGAAAACTCTTAATAGCAAATCTACGACCGTTGCTATCCAAGCTAAAAACAGAACCAGTCGAATAACCGTCACTGGCAACCAAGTTCCCGTGACCATCAAGATAAGACCTAGCAGAACAAACAAGAAACCCTGAACAAGTAATTTCTTACCTGTCAGACCTAAAGAAAGAATTTTTTCCATAAAAGACCTTTCAAAAATAATAATTAAGCCCTTTGATCAAATTGACTGGTAAATAGCTAACGGCACAAACAGCCTGTGCCAGCAAGACATGGCGACTGACTGTAGCAATGTCACCATCTTGTCTTTTGCACTTCTGAAATTTGTTTTATTGAGTCGAAATCAGAGCTTTTAAAAACTAGCTAAACTTGAAAGCTAACCATAATTGCTAGATAAAAAAGGTGCAACCAATCCTTCTTGTAAAGGTAGGAAAGAATTATATCCATTCCATTAATTATTTATATATTACCTATTATGACACAATACTCACTATAATTCAACTTTTTACCTATTTAAAACCATAAAGCCTACATAACTCTTTGAAGAGAACAAAAATCTGAATGTAATAAGATAGTACCCATTACCCATATTATAATTAGATTATGAATTGAAGCTTTTTGGAACTAAAATTAGGAATAATTGAGAAAGTAGGGAGGGAAATTTTGCTTTTACCCCATTTTGAAATAATTTCATTTTAGATTTTTCTAAGTTTCTTTCAAAGAGCCTGCAGGGGGCATCTAAACAACAGGAAAAAGCCTTGATTTACAAGGCTTTTTTGTTTTTCTAAAAGATTTTCTCTAGATATTTAGCAGAATCCCAAGATAGTTTCTCAATGTTCCACTTCTTCCTTAAATCGTACTTTTCCTTGGCTGTATAATCTCATAATCTTCACAAAGCGAACTGGATTGTTTTGGTTATACAAAAGAAATACTGAAAAGAATAACAAGCCAGCAAACCACAAACCATAGCCTTCATCACCAATCGGTTGGCCAAATTTTAGAGGAAGAATCAAGAAATACAAAAAGTAATAGATAGACACTATATTTACTACAAAGCGGGCAAATCGATAAGGTAAAGCAGACAGTTGTCTAGGATCAAACTGGTTTTTTACAAACAAATTATGAGATGCTGCAAAGAAAAAGACTTTCTCTGTCGTTGGCTGGGCCTTTCGAACATTTTTATAAAGTGCTCGTTCAAGTATAGCAACCAACAAGGAAAACTGCATCAACCAAAATAGAAGAATACAGGCTAGACTGAACCAGTTATAGACACCAATAAACTTGAGGGAAAAGAAGCCCGAAACTGCGGGTCCACCTGCTAGTAAGAGAATTACCAAGTCAGGAATAAAGGAATTCGTGTCACCAGCTTTTTCAGTATTGAGCAACCTACTCTTTGGAGCAGCTAAAGCCTCTCCTGTCTTTTGGTCATAATAAACAGCTTGACCGTCACATTCGCCGATGAAAACACGACGACGTCCAAGAAAAAACATACTTACCTCTTTCTATTTATGAAAACAAGTCCTCAAAGCTTGGAATGATTTTATCCTAGTATACCACAAACTAACTGCTAGATCATAGGATAGCTAAGATTCATAGCTTACTAAAAGGTTGACAGAACTTCGCTCCATAGGATATGATGGGAATACTTAGAATTTTATTTCTGCACAATCTATACGCCTTCCACTGAAAAGTCGTTAGCGAGTTCAATTCTATATATGGAGGTTTCTATGAAAATCTATTATTCAAAATATGTCGGTGTCGGCTATCTAGTCTTTGCAGTGGGTGTATTCTTTCAATTTTTCTTTTTTCTCGCGCATGGATTGATCGACTTTTCCCAGCTTAGTCTTCTCACTGTGGTTCCAACCATTCTCTTTTTTGCTGCTATCTACGCAACGATTGCAGGTATCAAAAGACTTTCTAGTCGCAGACTCTCCTTTGAGTTTACCTTTGAAGGTATTTATGTCTATCCCGGGCTCTTCTTTTCCAAGGAAATCTTCATCCCAAAAGAAGAATTGTTGCGAGCATCGTATGTTGAAGTGGATGTCAGTGACCCTGACCATGTCAACAGCAAGGCTTACTATTTAGATTTTGACCTGAGAGAGGTGACCCAGCTAGAAGATATTTCTAAGTCAAATGTCATCGTCGATACAAGCGTCCTGATATTGCGGCTCGCCCTTAGCCTCTGTCGATTTAGAGAGGAAGAAAAAGCCGAGTTGGCAACCTATCTAAAAGAAAACTACGGCATTGATTTCTTATATTAGCAAGTAAAGAGAGTGTGGGACAGAAATCGGTAATTCGTTAGAATTCGATTTCGTCGTCCCACCTCCGCAAAGTTGAGTAGGGCTGTAAAAGCTGATGAAATCAGCGTAGTAGAGCCCACTCAACCACTGCGTCTTGCTCGACAATCCAAAGACAATTGAGAGGCTAGGATTTTTGTCCCAGCCTCTTTGATATTATCCTTATTATCTTTCACTTTAACGTGAGCTTGCTAATTATCCAACTTAAACGTCGTATAAACTCGAATGATTTAAAATTTATGCTTCGAGAACATAAAAAAGCAAGGGCTACTCTCCACCCTCACTTCTTCTTTTCACTCTTAATTACGGTAAAAATGACTATCTTTGTCGCTTGGTGATTGGCCGATTGCCAAGACGTCTTGGCTACCGTCTGTACCTGTTAATTCATTTTGGACTCCAGCTGGAGTAAAGATCAGGCGTGCTCCTTCTCCGCCTCCAACAAGATGAATTCCTGTCAGATAGTAACCGTCCTTCTCCTCTACTTGATCCATCTCATATTTAAAAGTTCCCTTTGAGCTTTGAATGGTCACGATTCCATCCGCTGTGACTGTAGCAGTTGTTCCTGCATAATTCTCCCAAGTTCCAAGGAATTTAGAATAATCTTTTTGATTTTCCGCCTTTGTCTCAGTTTGAGTAGCTGTAGCGCTTGAAGAACTTGTCTCAGACTTCTGCTCCTCTTTTTGACTAGCTTCTGTTTTACTTGATGACTCCTTAGTTACTTTAGAGGATGAAGCCTCTTTGCTTGAAGATGCTGTAGTTTTTTCAGCATTTCCTCCACAAGCAGCTAATGTTAAGACCGCCAGCAAAGCAAGAGCTGAAAGACTAGTGTAACGCAATGTTTTGTTTTTCATAAAAATCTCCTTTTGAAATGATGACCCAGTTTAGTCTGAATCTAAAATGGCTAGTCCGAAATTACATATATTTTTGACGGCTAACCTGTAGTTTTCAGTGTATCATTTATTTGTCTATAATTCAATAGTTATTTTGGTAACTTTGTGTAAGATCAAGCAAAAAACTGATCCAAGAATGAATCAGTCTCTCTTTATATCTTCTTTGATTTTTTAATAGCTTTAATAGATAAACATGGCATCGCCAAAGCTAAAGAAACGGTATTTTTGTTCGATAGCATGCTGGTAGGCTTCAAGGACCAATTCACGTCCTGCAAAGGCAGAAACAAGCATGACCAAGGTAGACTTAGGCAAATGGAAATTGGTTGAGAAGGCATCGACCACCTTCCAGTCATATCCTGGCTTGATAAAGATATTGGTCCAGCCAGAGTCGGCTTGGATTTGACCGTCAAACTTGCTTCCGATGGTTTCTAGTGTACGTATAGAGGTTGTACCCACGGCAATGACACGGCCACCATTGTCCTTGACCTGACGCAAGGTTGCAGCAGCTTCCTCAGACAACTGATAAAACTCTGAATGCATCTCGTGTTCATCTAGATTGTCGACCGAAACAGGTCTAAAGGTTCCAAGACCAACGTGCAAGGTCAAGTAAACTAGGTGAACCCCTTTTTGCTGGATTTCTTCTAGTAGTTCCTTGGTAAAATGTAGGCCTGCAGTTGGGGCAGCGGCTGAACCGCTTTCCTTGGCATAGACTGTCTGGTACCGTTCACGGTCATCCAACTTTTCGTGGATATAAGGAGGCAATGGCATTTCTCCCAGGCTTTCAAGCACTTCTAGGAAAATCCCTTCATACTCAAAACGGACAATACGGCCTCCATGGGTTAATTCCTCGGTCACGACTGCACTTAGGCGACCATCACCAAAGACAACTCGGGCACCGACCTTGAGACGTTTGGCTGGCTTCGCCAACACTTCCCATTCGTCTCCTGCCGTATTTTTCAAAAGCAAGAGTTCAACGTGTCCACCTGTTTCTTCCTTTTGACCATGAAGTCGTGCTGGCAAGACGCGGGTATCATTCATAACTAGGGCATCACCTGGCTCTAGCATCTCGATAATAGAGTGAAAATGGCGATCTTGAAATTCTCCAGTCTGGCGATTGACCATCAAGAGTTTAGAGGCATCGCGCTTTTCCAGAGGCGTCTGTGCAATCAGCTCCTCTGGCAAGTGAAAATCAAAATCATTGGTATTCATTGTAGTCATATTTCCTTTTCTTTTCTAATGTACTTACGATTAGCTATCAAAACGAACTTCTTCAAGCAAATACTCGATGAAGCGTTCACCCATCTTAGATAAGCTAGTCTTCTCATGCTGGATATAAACCAGTTCAATCGGATCATCAATATCAAGTGGAATCGAGACAATATTGTCTCCATTAAGATTACTATTGAGGATACCTGTCGCGATGGTATAGCCGTCCAAACCAATCAAGAGATTGAACAAGGTCGCACGGTCACTAACCACGATGGATTTCTTGTGGTGTTCTTGTGACAAAATCTCTTCTGAGAAATAGAAGGAATTATGGGTTCCTTGGTCATAGCTCAAGTAAGGGAAGTCTTCTAGGTCTGCCAACTGCACCTTGTCTCTTTTAGCAAGAGGGTTGGTCTTGCTGACAAAGATATGAGGCTGCGCTGTAAAGAGAGGATGGGCCACTAGATGATTGTCATCCAACATCTTCGAAAGAACATCTCGGTTATAGCTATTTAAAAAGAGGACTCCTACTTCACTGCGGAAGTTCTTGACGTCGTCGATAATCTCCCAGGTTCTGGTTTCACGCAAAAAAAGCTCATACTTTTCCATATCGCTCTTCTTGAGCAAGGAAACAAAGGCATTGACCACGAAGGCATAGTGCTGCGAAGACACACTAAAAAGCTCGCGATGAGCGATTGGGTTCTTATAGCGTTCTTCTAGAAGTTGCGTTTGCTCGACAACCTGACGGGCATAGGATAGAAACTCCATCCCATCACGTGTGAGGGTGATTCCTTTTGGATTTCGGATAAAAATCTCAATTCCCATCTCATTTTCTAGGTCACGAACTGCATTTGACAGACTAGGCTGCGTAATGAAAAGTTGCTTGGCAGCTTCATTCATCGAACCAGTCTCTACAATTTTGATAATATAGTGTAATTGTTGAATTCTCATGCTTTTATTGTACCATACTTGAGGCAATATAAAAAGAACCAGTCACTGAAAGCTCTGTGGCTAAGCTTAGATGAGTGCTTTTAAATGACTTTATCTAGCACTTTAAAAAGAGGTTGAAACAATTCCAACCTCCTTTAATCTTTATTATTATACAAGCTTTTTAATCGAAACTTAGCTTCCTCTTTCCCAGAAAATGGCTAGCAAAATCATAGCTCCGAGAACTGCTGGAATAATGGCTGTACCGCTTAGGCTTGGTCCCCAAGAACCAAAGATTAATTGTCCTAAAAAGGCACCAATCCAGCCGAGAAACATTTTCCCGAAGCACCCCATCCGTTCTCCACGATTGGTGATAGCTCCTGCTAGTAGTCCGATTAAAAGCCCGACAAACATACTTCCAATCATAGTTTCTCCTTAAATTGCCCAATCTCCATTGCGGAAGAGTGGTACGCGTGTTCCATCCTCACGGATACCGTCAATATCCATTTGGTTAGAACCAATCATAAAGTCAACGTGAACATCTGAACGATTAAGTCCTGCAGCTTCCAGCTCTTCTTCACTCATCTCTGCTCCACCAACAACGCTAGTTGCGTAGGCTGCACCAATAGCCAAGTGGTTAGAAGCATTTTCATCGAAAAGGGTGTTAAAGAAGGTAATCCCTGACTGTGAAATTGGACTTGGATCTGGTACCAAGGCACACTCACCCAAGGCACGCGCACCAGCATTCTTAAAGACAAGGTCCTTCATAACTTGATCACCCTTCTCAGCAGTGATATCAACAATTTGGCCATTTTCAAAGGTCACTTTGATGCCTTCGATGATATTTCCGTTGTAGCTAAGAGGTTTTGTAGACGTTACATAACCATCTGCGCGACGGAAATCAGGGGCTGTAAAGACCTCTTCTGTTGGCATATTTGGCAAGAAACCTTCGCCTTGAGCATTGATCGCTCCGGCAGATTCCCAAACGTGGTTCTTAGGCAAGCCAAGTGTCAAGTCAGTTCCAGGAGCAGTGTAGTGAAGGGCTGAGAATTGCTCTTTATTGAGTATTTCCGCCTTGCTCTTCAAGATTGCTGCATGTTCTTCCCAAGCCTTAACTGGATCTTCTTCGTAGATACGGCAAGTCTTGAAGATTTGGTCCCAAAGGAGATCCACTGCTTCTTCGTCACTCGCAGCATTTGGAAAGACTTTCTTAGCCCACTCAAGTCCAGCAGCGGCTGCTACAGTCCAGCTAACCTTGTTAGATTGAGTTGCGATACGCATTGGCTTCATCGCAATTCCCATAGCTTTAGCAGAAGCTGAAAGCTTTTCAGCATCTACTCCGTTCAAGGCACCTGGGTCAGAAGAACGAACACCTAGACGACTTGCTTTGTTTTCAAGAAGGTAGTTCATCTCAGCAATCTTGTATTCTGGTACATTGTCCAAACGCTCCATTGGCGCGTGAAGGAATTTTTCACGGTTTACAAAGTCATCTGCCCATTGAACGATAACTTCGTGCGCTCCAAGTGCATAGGCTTCTTTGACGATTAAGTGAGCCAACTCACGTTGCTCCACATCGATGGAGAGAGCTAAGGTGTGACCAGGTTGCACGTTCACTCCGTTTGCAACTAACAACTTAGCATATTTTTCTAGATTTTCTTTAAAATTTGGTAAAACCATTCTGTTTTCTCTTTTCTATTTTATTTTTCTTTCAAAGCAGAAAATAATCCTGCCAAAGCAATAGCACCTGACAAGAGTGCTGGCGATAGAAGAATTGTCTGATCAGCAAGTTCCAATTGGTACTCAAACACCTTCTCAGCCGGTTTATCTTCCGCAAAAATTCTTAGTTTCATGAAATATCCTTTCTTATTCTTCATGCTCTCCTAGGTAGAGGCGTCGTGCCTCTGGACTATTTGTGAGGATATCTATATAGATTTCATAGTCATCAGGTAGAGGCTTTCCTAAAGAGATATCTTGTTCTGGATTTATATTTTTCCCATAAAGAAAGCAAAGATAGAGACGTTCGTTGAGTGTTGGAAATACTTCAATAGACATATGTTCAGCCTGACCTACCCGATCCCAATCCTGTTCTTTGATATCTGGTATGATATAGGATTGAAAGAGCCCCATAAGTGGATTATCTTCTGGTTGTCCACTGTCCTTATCCGCCAGAACCAAAGAACAACGTCGACCAAAACCAGCTACTTGTCGCTCCCTTCCCTTTACCGAAACAGTAATAGGATGCCCTCCAATATGACTATAAATCCATTCTTTAGGCAGTTCATAATCTAACAGGGGGGTAACTTCTTTGACAATCGCTACAGGACTATAGCGTAGAAACTGGCGAGTAACAGCCTTACAAAAGAGGATATCTTCCTCTTTCAAGGTCACTCCCTTCCAGTTATTTTCCTCATTAAAATGGTTGAAAAATACCAGATAGGGATCACGCACCATTTGTGCTAAGATATAAACGCCATTTCGTAAACATATAGAAATAACTTTCCCTGATTTCCAGGGTGTTGCTCTTTTTTTCTTTTCCATCATGATACAACCTCAAACCTACACAAGACATTTCAAACTATTAAAACAAATCATCAAACAAACTCAACTGGTTGTCCTCTGGCATATTGCCCAGAATCCCCATTTCATCCATCTTTTCAACTAAAGTTGAGGAAAGTCCACCACGCTTGCGTAGTTCGGTTTTAGAGAGGAATTCTCCCTCTTGACGAGCACGAACCAATTGCTTAGCAACGTTCTCTCCCAGTCCATCCATAGCGACAAATGGTGGGATGAGGGTGTCTCCGTCAATGATAAATTCAGTCGCATCACTGCGATAGAGATCCAGTTTCCCAAATTTGAAGCCACGTTCCCACATCTCATTAACGATTTCAAGTGTTGTGTAAAGGTCAATTTCTACGTTAGAAGCTTCATTGTTCTTGCGCTTTTCAGCAATTTCTTGCATCTTGCGTTTGATAGCATCCAAGCCTGCACCCATGGTTTTGATATCAAAGGCCTTGGCACGAATGGAGAAGTAAGCACAGTAATAATAAATCGGATGGTGAACCTTGAAGTAGGCCACACGAAGGGCCATCATAACGTAGGCTGCCGCATGGGCTTTAGGGAACATGTACTTGATTTTTCCACAAGATTCGATATACCACTCAGGCACATTGTTGGCCTTCATAGCTTCGATATAACCGTTACGCTCTTCTTCAGAGATTTTGAGCCACATTCCCTTACGGACTCGCTCCATGATGGTAAAGGCCATCTTTGGATCTAGGCCAGCGTGCATGAGGTAAACCATGATGTCATCCCGACATCCGATAACGGTTGACAGGTCCGCAATTCCTGCCTTAATCAAGTCTTGGGCATTTCCCAACCAAACGTCGGTACCGTGAGACAGACCAGAAAGCTGAAGTAACTCTGCAAAAGTCGTCGGATGGGTTTCATCCACCATTCCACGAACAAAGTTGGTCCCAAACTCTGGAATCCCCAGCATACCCGTCGGTGTTCCAATTTGTTCAGGTGTTACCCCAAGCACATCAGTCCCAGAAAAGAGGGCCATCACACCTTCGTCATCCATAGGGATTTCATTTGGATCAATGCCCGACAAGTCCTGAAGTTTCCGAATCATGGTTGGATCATCATGACCAAGGACATCGAGCTTGAGGACGTTCTCATCGATATCGTGGAAGTTAAAGTGGGTGGTCTGCCATTCAGCGGTCACATCATCTGCAGGATACTGTACTGGTGTAAAATCATAGACATCCATATAGTTAGGGATAACAACGATTCCCCCTGGGTGCTGACCAGTCGTCCGTTTAACACCAGCAGCTCCTTGGGCTAGGCGCTCTACTTCGGCTTCACGGTAGAACTTGCCATAGTCACGCTCGTAACCCTTGACAAATCCATAGGCTGTTTTAGCAGCCACCGTACCAACCGTTCCTGCACGGAAGGCATATTCTTCCCCAAAGATATCACGAACATCCAAGTGGGCACTCGGCTGGTCCTCCCCTGAGAAGTTCAAATCGATATCGGGAACCTTATCCCCATCAAAACCAAGGAAGGTCTCGAAAGGAATGTCCTGTCCATTTTTGCTGAGTTTGTGATCGCAATTTGGACAGTCTTTATTGGGCATATCAAAACCTGAGCCATAAGAACCATCCGTGATAAATTCACTGTATTTACACTGCCCACAGACATAGTGAGGAGAGAGAGGATTAACCTCGGTGATCCCAATCATGGTCGCAACGAAACTGGAGCCAACAGACCCACGGGAACCAACCAAGTAGCCTCGTTCGTTGGAACGATGCACTAGCATCTGTGAAGCCAGATAAATCACGGCAAAGCCATTCCCTAGGATAGAGGTTAGTTCCTTTTCAATTCGTAAGTCAACGATATCTGGGAGTGGATTTCCATAGATTTCAAAGGCTTTTTTATAGGTCAACTCAGCGACTGTTTCTTCGGCTTGGTCAATGAAAGGCGTATACAAGTCGCCTTTAACGACCTCAACGGGCTCAAAGATTTCTGCCAAGGCATTGGTATTTTCAATAACAATTTTGCGTGCTAAGTCTTCCCCTAGAAAGGCAAATTCATCTAGCATTTCATTGGTCGTTCTAAAATGTGCCTTGGGTAGTGGAGCTGGTTGGGCAGCTTCTCCATGGCCGATAGTTCGGTTAATCATGGCACCCTGACCTAGACTTCGCACGATGATCTCGCGATAAATCTCATCCTCAGGTTCGATATAGTGGACATTTCCTGTCGCAAGAACTGGCTTACCGAGACGGTCTCCGACCTCAATCAAGCTCTTGATGATGGTCTGAAGCTCCTCCATATCCTTGACCTGCTCTTTGGCAATCAGAGGTGCATAGATAGCCGGAGGCATGACCTCGATAAAATCATAGTATTTAGCTACTTCGACTGCCGCATCTACACCCTGTGATACGACTGCATCAAAGACTTCCCCTTCCGTACAGGCTGAACCTAAGATCAAACCTTCTCGATGGGCATCCAGCACCGTACGTGGAATCCGTGGAACTCCTTCAAAATACTGGGTATTTGAGAGAGACACCAGCTTAAAGATATTTTTCAAGCCCACCTGATTTTTCACATAGATTGTCGCATGCTTGACTCGAGCTTTTTTATATGAATCTGGACTGATTAAATCAAGGTTTAATCGAGCCAAATCTGTCACACCATGTTTTTCTGCTACTTCTTTGATAAAGATAAAGAGCAGACGGCCAGTTGCTTCCGCATCATAGTTGGCCATATGGTGGTGTTCTAGAGCTACACCAAAACGTTTGGTCAAGGGTCCCAAACCGTGGCGCTTGTATTCAGGATAGAGATTTCTTGCGAATTCTAGCGTATCGATGACAGGCTGAGTGATTTTTGGCAAGCCATGACGTTCATAATTGGCATTCATAAAGCCAACGTCAAAGGTTGCATTGTGGGCTACAAGAACGGTATCCTTACAAAACTCTTGGAATTCTTTCAGAACTTGAACCAAGGGTTTGGCATTTTTCACATGCTCATCCGTAATTCCTGTCAATTCAGTTGTAAAGGCTGATAAGGGGTGCCCAGGATTGATAAATTCATCAAATTCAGCGACGATATTGCCCTTATACATCTTAGAAGCCGCCACCTGAATCAAGTCATTATAGATAGCTGAAAGTCCAGTCGTTTCCACGTCAAAGACTACATAAGTAGCTTCAGAAAGGTCCATCTCCACTTCGTTATAGACGATAGGAACACGGTCTTCTACGATATTAGCTTCCATCCCATAGATCAGCTGGATGCCTGCTTTCTTAGCAGCCTTATAGCCATGAGGGAAGGATTGAACATTTCCGTGGTCCGTGATTGCTACCGCCTTATGTCCCCATTTAGCAGCTTTCGCAACGAGTTCTTCGACTTCAGGAAGAGCATCCATGGTCGACATATTGGTATGGGCATGGAACTCAACACGACGCTCTCCCTCTGGCATCAAGTCTTTACGCTCATAGTGGACGACTTCCTGAACATCCTGTACATTCATGGTCAAGTCTCGCGTGAAATTATTGACCTCAACATTCCCACGAACACGGAGCCAGGAATTTTTCTTGATCATGTCAAACTTCTGGGCTTCTTCTTCATTCTTGACCCATTTTTGCATAGAGAAACTAGAAGTATAGTCCGTCATCTTGAAGTTGATTAAGACACGACCTGTTCTAGTCACCTTCTGCTCGACATCAAAGACAACTCCTTCAAAAACCAGACGATTTTCCTCAGTATTAACCTCATTCATAGGAGTAATCTCTGCCTTGTCTAGTTTTGGCTTGGCAGCTGCTTTCTTGGCTTGGAAATCAAAGACAGGCTTATCCTCTACTGGAGGTGGCGGCGCCATCTGTTCTAACTGTTCCATAGCCCGAAGTGTTTCTTCATTGGCAGCTTGGATAATCAATTGATTTTCTGTCTGAAAGGCCTCTTGCTCTTCCCTCGTGAGTTCTTCATTTTTTTCTAAAATGCAGGATAATTTAGGAAAGCCAAAAAGTTCCAACTGTTTGCTAAGATTTGGCAGATGATTTTTTCTAAAATGCTCTGTATCTGCCGCTTCAGAAGCTTCAATGATTAACTGGTCATCTTCAAAGCGAACCTGAAAATTCTGATATATAGAACGAAAACCTTGACTAGCGCAAGGACCATCCGAAAAAACCTCTCGATAGTAGGCTTGTAAAAGTTCTCTAGAAAATTCCTGATTTCGCGTTTTTATCTCAAAACTAGCCTGATTTCCTGTTTTTGAGAATTCTTCTTTCAAGCCTCTTTTCAACTCTAGAAAAAGTTCAAAAGGCAAGATATTTTCAAAAACAAAATGAAACTCCCAAACTTTGCTTCGTTTATGAACAATGACTTGTTCTATTTCAGCCTGAGAGAAGGCCTCATGTTTTCTCATTTCAGCGGGGATTCCCAACTGATTCATTAAAATTTCAAAAGTGGTTGACATCCATTTTCCTCACAATATACTCTTTCTATTTTACCATATTTGAGGTACTTTTTCCTATTTCTACCAAACAGAAAAAGAAGCCACAAAGTGACTTCTTTTCTAGTGACGACAAATTAGTCTTCACCTTTGTTTTTCTTAATGATTTCTTCTTGTACTGACTTAGGTACATCTTCGTAGTGGTCGAATACCATCATGAATGTACCACGTCCTTGAGATGCAGAACGAAGAACTGTTGCGTAACCGAACATTTCAGCAAGTGGAACGTAAGCACGAACGATTTGGCTGTTACCGTGAGCTTCCATACCATCTACACGTCCACGACGAGCAGTTACGTGACCCATAACATCACCAAGGTTTTCTTCTGGAACAGTGATTGTTACAAGCATCATTGGTTCAAGGATAGCTGGTTGTGCTGATTTAGCAGCTTCTTTAAGTGCAAGAGATGCAGCGATCTTGAAGGCAGTTTCAGATGAGTCGACATCGTGGTATGAACCATCGTAAAGCTTAGCTTTAACGTCAACCATTGGGTAACCTGCAAGAACACCGTTAGCCATAGATTCTACCAAACCTTTTTCAACCGCTGGGATAAATTCACGAGGAACCACACCACCGACGATTGCGTTTTCGAATTCGAATCCTTTACCTTCTTCGTTTGGAGTAAATTCAATCCATACATCACCGAACTGACCTTTACCACCAGACTGACGTTTGAAGAATCCACGTGCTTGAGTAGAAGCGCGGAATGTTTCACGGTAAGATACTTGAGGAGCACCTACGTTCGCTTCAACTTTGAACTCACGACGCATACGGTCAACAAGGACGTCAAGGTGAAGCTCACCCATACCAGAGATAACTGTTTCACCAGTTTCAACGTTAGTTTCAACGCGGAATGTTGGATCTTCTTCAGCCAATTTTTGAAGGGCGATACCCATCTTGTCTTGGTCTGCTTTAGATTTAGGCTCAACCATCAATTGGATAACTGGTTCTGGAACGTTGATTGACTCAAGGATGATTTTTGCTTTTTCATCTGTCAATGAGTCACCAGTTGTAGTATCTTTCAAACCAACGGCAGCAGCAATATCACCTGAGTAAACAGTGTCGATTTCTTGACGGCTGTTAGCGTGCATTTGAAGGATACGTCCGATACGTTCACGTTTACCTTTAGAAGTGTTCAATACGTAAGATCCTGATTGAAGAACACCTGAGTAAACACGGAAGAATGTCAAACGACCTACGAATGGGTCAGTCATGATCTTGAAGGCAAGAGCTGCAAATGGCTCTTCATCAGATGCTGGACGAGTTTCTTCTTCTTCTGTATCTGGGTTGATACCTTTGATTGCTGGGATGTCAAGTGGGCTTGGAAGGTAGTCGATAACCGCATCAAGCATCAATTGAACCCCTTTGTTCTTGAAGGCAGAACCACACAATACTGGGAAGAATTCTACGTTGATAGTCGCTTTACGGATACCAGCTTTCAATTCTTCGTTAGTGATTTCTTCACCTTCGAGGTATTTCATCATCAATTCTTCGTCAGTTTCAGCAACTGCTTCAACCAATTTTTCACGGTATTCTTGAGCTTGGTCAAGGTATTCAGCTGGAATGTCTTCTTCAAGGATATCTGTACCAAGGTCGTTAGTATAGATTTCAGCTTTCATCTTGATCAAGTCGATGATACCGCGGAAGTCATCTTCAGCACCGATTGGCAATTGGATTGGGTGCGCATTTGCTTGAAGACGATCGTGAAGTGTGCTTACTGAGTAAAGGAAGTCAGCACCGATTTTGTCCATTTTGTTAGCAAATACGATACGTGGAACTCCGTACTCAGTTGCTTGACGCCAAACTGTTTCAGTTTGAGGCTCAACACCTGATTGTGAGTCAAGAACTGTAACCGCACCGTCCAATACACGAAGAGAACGTTGTACTTCGATTGTGAAGTCCACGTGTCCTGGTGTGTCGATGATGTTTACGCGGTGGTTGTTCCATTGAGCTGTTGTCGCAGCAGATGTGATAGTGATACCACGTTCTTGCTCTTGCTCCATCCAGTCCATTTGTGACGCACCTTCGTGAGTTTCACCGATTTTGTGGATTTTACCAGTGTAGTAAAGAATACGCTCAGTTGTAGTTGTTTTACCAGCATCGACGTGAGCCATGATACCGATATTACGAGTTTTTTCAAGTGAAAATTCGCGTGCCATGAGGTTTGTTTCTCCTATATTTTTTATTTCTATTCTATTATAACACGATTTCAATAAAAACGGATAGGCAGGACCCACCCGTTCTCAGTGTTTATCTTGTTTAGTTGGTTTCAACTTGTGAGATGGGAAGTTGAATTGAACTCGGGCTA
The DNA here is from genome assembly GCF_047460875.1 of Streptococcus infantis. Classification (GTDB taxonomy): domain Bacteria; phylum Bacillota; class Bacilli; order Lactobacillales; family Streptococcaceae; genus Streptococcus; species Streptococcus infantis_AA. The sequence goes on from NZ_JASHFI010000004.1 coordinate 116,281, forward strand.
AAGTTAGTTAGCCGATTTGAGCCGGAACGGGATGCTGTGTGAAAAAGATAAACTTCCTTGTATTCGTCGAATACTGCGTCAGTTTCCTATTTTCACTTTGCATCCTTGCCGTTCCTAGCATCATGATTTTACCAACGGAAGTGTGCGAAGGCACGGTTAGCTTCAGCCATACGGTGAGTGTCTTCACGTTTCTTAACTGCTGCACCAGTGTTGTTAGCAGCATCCAAGATTTCTTTTGCAAGACGGTCTTGCATTGTGTGTTCACCACGAAGGCGAGCGATTGTTACCAACCAACGAAGTCCAAGTGTTGTACGACGTTCTGGACGAACTTCAACTGGGACTTGGTAGTTAGATCCACCAACACGACGTGCACGTACTTCAAGTACAGGCATGATGTTTTCCATAGCTGTTTCAAATACTTCAAGTGCATCGTTACCAGTAGCTTCTTTGATTTGCTCAAAAGCACCGTAAACGATTGAAGCAGCTGTACCACGTTTACCATCAAGCATAACGCGGTTGATAAGACGAGTAACTAATTGTGAATTGTAAAGCGGATCTGGCAATACGTCACGTTTTGGAGCTCTATTTTTACGACTCATTTCTCTTTATCCCCTTTCCTTATGCTTTTGGACGTTTAGTACCGTATTTAGAACGGCCTTGTTTACGATCGTTAACACCTGCAGTATCAAGTGCACCACGGACGATATGGTAACGTACCCCTGGAAGGTCTTTTACACGTCCACCACGAAGAAGCACCACACTGTGCTCTTGCAAGTTGTGTCCGATACCTGGGATGTAGGCAGTAACTTCAATAAGGTTGCTCAAACGTACACGAGCAAATTTACGAAGGGCTGAGTTAGGTTTTTTAGGTGTCATAGTTCCAACACGAGTTGCTACACCACGTTTTTGTGGTGAAGAAACGTTTGTTTGAACTTTTTTATGACTGTTGTAACCAACGTTCAAAGCTGGTGATTTAGATTTTTCTACTTTTGATTTACGCGGTTTGCGAACCAATTGGTTAATTGTAGGCATCTACATTCTCCTGTGTTTTTTTTATTTTTGGTGATGATACACTTGGTGACAGCTATCATCTGTGTGTACTTTTGCAACATTTGTCAGCACGTCCCTGTACACTCTTGAGAGACCAAAAGTAAAAAGTACCGTCTAACATTGTACCACTTTTTTTCTATTTTTGTCAATATATTTCTTCTTATTTTTTGACTTCTTTACTCTAAAATCTCTTTGAAAACGGTCACCTACCAGATAGACTCTTCAACCGACCACATAGACAAAGCTTCTTGTAATTGTCAAAAAAATGGTGTTTAATAGATTTGTAAGCAAGAGATCTCTATTACAACTTTATAAAGGAGAAATTATGAAAGTCAGACTTGATATTGATCAGCAATACACCGAAGAGCAAATCATCATAGAAGCACCTGCCTTGTCTTCAAAAATTCAAAAGGTTCAGGACTTTGTACAAAATCTTGAACAAAAAGAAACTCTTAAAGGAAAATACCAAGACCAGGTCTACTTGATTCAGATTAGCAAGATTCAGCGTGTATACATTGAAAATCGTAAGGTTCTGGCCGAAACGGATAGCCAAACCTATGCACTTGACATTCGTCTCTACCAAGCAAGTGAAATTCTACCTGCTTCCTTTATCCAAATTTCCCAATCGGAAATTGTCAACATTGATGCAATTAGTCATCTAAAACTAACCTCTAACGGCTTGATTGAAATTTATCTTAAAAACGACAGTTTCACCTACTCATCTCGCCGTTACCTCAAAGCTATTAAGGAGAAATTAGAACTATGAAAAAACAAGTATTTCACGATGCCACAACTGGTATCCTCGTCGGCCTCATCCTATCTATTATCTTTTCTTTTATCCACTCACCAAGCAACTACGCACCTCTCAGCCCCAACTCTTTGATTGGTCAATTCATGACCCAACATCAGGTGCATGGATCACTCGTCTTACTTTACTGTCTGCTTATCTGGGCAGCGATTGGAGTCCTCTTTAGTTTTGGCGGTCGTCTATTCGCTCAAGATTGGAGCCTTCTTCGTGCGACTGTCACTCACTTCTTCCTTATGTTACTAGGTTTTGTACCTCTAGCAATCCTAGCAGGATGGTTCCCACTTCACTGGACTTTCATCCTTCAACTCATCCCAGAGTTTGCAATCGTCTACCTCATCATCTGGATTGTTCTCTACAAGAGAGAATCTAAAAAAGTTGCACACATCAATCAACTATTGGCTCAGAAGAAATAATGCAACAGAAACCCACTCACAGGACTGAGTGGGTTTTGATTTATAATTTTTGTTTCCATTCTAACAAGAGGTTCATGGCTTGCATCGGTGTCATATTGTACACATCTACTTTAGCCAATTCTGCTAGGATAGGATTTTCTTCCACCGAGTCAAATAGGGAAATTTGTTCAGAAACTGCATGTGTTTGTTTCATTGGAGCAGGACTTTCCTGACCTTGGTTCTCTAATTGCGTTAATATTGCATCTGCCCTTACTAGCAAATCTGTCGGTAACCCTGCAATCTTAGCTACGTGAATACCGTATGATTTGTCTGCTGGTCCTGCTTCGATCTTGTGAAGGAAGGTAACCTGGCCATTTTGCTCCAGCGTAGCCACGTGGACATTTACCAAATGTTGTAAACTAGACTCCAGACTAGTCAACTCATGGTAGTGTGTCGCAAAGAGGGTCTTGGCACCAATATGTTCATGGATATACTCGATAATCGCTTGGGCTAGGGCCATGCCATCATAAGTTGCCGTTCCACGGCCTAGCTCATCAAAAAGGATGAGAGAATGCTCAGTCGCATGAGAAATAGCATTATTAGCTTCCATCATCTCGACCATAAAGGTTGACTGACCGGAAACCAAGTCATCCGCTGCCCCAATACGAGTGAAGATAGCATCAAAAATAGGAAGACTAGCACTCTCAGCTGGAACATAAGATCCCATCTGCGCCATGACTGCTGTCATAGCTAGCTGGCGCATATAGGTTGACTTCCCGCTCATATTAGGCCCTGTAATCAGCTGGATGCTAGTATCTTCATCCATCTGGATACTATTAGGAATATAGGTTTGCGCTCCCATGACCTTTTCAACAACAGCATGACGACCTTTTTGGATATCAATTTGCGACTCTTGCCCAAACTCTGGACGAATCAGGCGTTGATTTTCTGCTACCACTGCCAAGCCTTGTAAGACATCGACAGTGGCGATTCCTTGGGCTAGGGCTTGCAGGCGTTGGATATACTTGCTAACCTCCTCACGGATCCGCATAAAAATTTCGTACTCTAAGTTTGCTGATTTCTCACGCGCCTCTAACATTTCTCCCTCGATACGCGCTAACTCCTCTGTCCCAAAACGCTCAGAGTTTTTCAGCGTGGCCTTACGGAAAAAGTGGGCTGGAACATTACCTAGCTGTGAGTTGGTCACATGGAAATAGTAACCGTCTTTTTTATTGTAATCAATCTTGAGCGTATGGATGCCAGAGTTTTCTCTTTCCTTAGCCTCAATCTCAGCTATCCAGCTGGTTCCTTCTCTCAGCACACGACGGTATTTATCCAAAGTCTCATCAAAGCCCGTCCGAATAATACCTCCTTCGGTAATCACATGAGGTGCCTCTGGAGCAATGGCTGCGCTAATGAGATTTTCCAACTCAGGAATAGCATCTAGTTGTTCAATTAGATAAGCTAGAGCTGGTTGCTCCATTCCTTCTATAATTGCTCGAATTCGTGGAACACTTCCCAAGGTAGTCGCTAATTGCAAGAGGTCTTTAGGATTGCTTTTCCCAAAAGAAACGCGACTAGCAAGGCGCTCAATATCGTAGACTCCCTTGAGGCTTTCTGTTAAATCACTGCGTTCAAAGAAATAATCCAGAAAGACTTGTACAACTTCCTGACGTTCAAGGATACGATCCTTGTCAATCAAGGGACGGTGGATCCAAGAGCGCAAAAGACGCATGCCCATAGCTGTTTTGGTTTCATCCAAAAGCCAGAAAAGACTGCCTTGCTTCTTGCCTGAACGGGCATTCTCAACCAAATCCAGACTGGCCTTGGTCGCATAATCCATCTGCAAGAAATCCTTGATTTCATAGCGGATAACAGGTTTGAGGTGGTTCAATTCCCTCATCTGAGTCCGATGAATATACTGAAGTAGCTTACTGCTGGCAGCCTGTTCAACAGGTGCCAAGCGTGGATCCAGCAAATGTATGTCTTCAAATGATTCTTGCTCATAGGAAAGCACCAAATTCATTTGACGGCTGAGAATCTGTTCTTCCTCTTCGGTTAAGGCATAGCCAATGACAACTTCTCTGGCCTTGAGATTCCGGATTTCACCACAGACCAGGGTAAAATCCAATAAGCCTGTCACATAAAAATCTCCCGTCACTAAGTCCATGTATGCCAAACCAAATTGCTGACCATCACGGTCGATGGCTACCAAAAAGTTGTTTTGACTATCTGGCTTACTACTATCGACGACTGTACCAGGTGTAATGACCTGAACAACCTCGCGTTTTACAACACCAACAGCCTGCTTAGGATCCTCCATCTGCTCAGCAATGGCAACCTTGTAGCCACGCTCAACTAGAACATCGATATATTGTTGGGCAGAGTGATAGGGAACTCCAGCCATGGGAATAGGATTGTCAGCATTCTTATTGCGACTGGTTAGTGAAATTTCTAGTATCTGGGCAGCATTGACTGCATCTTCGTAAAACAACTCATAAAAATCACCCATACGAAAGAGCAAAAAAGCATCTGGATATTGTTTTTTGATATCCACATACTGTTGCATACCTGGTGATAATTTTTCTGTCATCATCCATTCTCTCCTTGTTAAAAATAGTCTTGAGAGAGACTCCCAAGACCTTATCTATCCTTCATCAAATCTAACAAACGATCTTCCATGAGTTTAGCAACATGCTGATCTCGGCAAATCACCAAGAGGGTATTAGCACCCGCAACTGTCCCTAAAATCCATTCATCCTTGTTGTCATCGACAACATTGGCTAAAACCGCGGCTTCACCCAGTTTAGTGTGAAGAACTAAGGTAAACTCAGCTCTTGCCACGCCTTCTAAATGATGGGATAAAAACTCAACCAGGTCAATCTTCTCTGTCTCATTTGCTAGTACGTAGTAGACCATATCATTTTTCTTAACCTTGGTCAAGCCAAGTTCACGAAGGTCACGCGACAAGGTCGTTTGTGTCACAAAAACATTGCGTGCTTCCAAACGATCTTGAATCTCCTTTTGAGTTCCTAACTTCTCCTCAGTGATCATCTGCTTGATCAACTGATGACGTTCTCTTTTTCTCATAACATCCTCTCGAGTGAATATTTATAACATTTTCATCTATTTAATAAGAACATTATACCAAAAAAACCGAATATTTCAAAAAAAATTTCGTCTTTCTTTAAAATTGTGATAAAATAGAAGAAAAGTCCAAAGGAGCCTATAATGAATACAAAACAATTGATCGCTAGTGAATTGGCTAGCGTCATTGATAGCCTGGATCAAGAGGCTATTTTCAATTTACTAGAACAACCAAAAAACTCTGACATGGGAGATATCGCCTTCCCAGCCTTCTCTCTAGCAAAAGTAGAGCGTAAAGCACCTCAAATGATTGCAGCAGATATTGCTGAAAAAATTAATAGCCAAGCCTTTGAAAAAGTTGTTGCGACTGGTCCTTACGTAAACTTTTTCCTTGATAAGTCTGAAATTTCTGGAGCGGTTATCAAAGAAATCATCGAAAAAGGTTCTGACTACGCTCAACAAGATGAAGGCCAAGAGCAAAATATCACCATTGACCTTTCAAGTCCAAATATTGCAAAACCATTCTCTGTTGGTCACTTGCGTTCAACAGTTATCGGTGATGCCCTTTCAAACATCTTCAAAAAAATGGGCTACAACACTATCAAAATCAACCACCTTGGTGACTGGGGTAAACAATTCGGTCTTCTTATGGTAGCCTACAAAAAATGGGGTAGCAAAGAAGCTGTCGAAGCCAATCCGATTGACGAACTGTTGAGACTTTACGTGCGTATCAATGCTGAAATCGAAACTGATCAAACACTTGATGACGAAGGACGTCTCTGGTTTAAAAAATTGGAAGATGGCGATCCAGAAGCTACTCAATTGTGGCAATGGTTCCGTGATGAAAGTTTAGTAGAATTCAACCGCATCTATGAACTCTTGGGTGTTGAATTTGATAGCCTAAACGGAGAAGCCTTCTACAATGATAAGATGGATGAAGCTGTCAAAATCCTTGAAGAAAAAGGTTTGCTTGAAGAATCTCGTGGTGCTAGCATCGTTAACCTGGACGATTTTGAATTGCCACCAGCTATGATCAAAAAATCTGATGGTGCTACTCTTTACATCACCCGTGATATCGCAACTGCTATCTACCGTGCGCGCACTTATAACTTTGTTAAGAACGTCTATGCTGTTGGTCAAGAGCAGTCTAACCACTTCAAACAACTAAAAGCTGTCTTGAAGAAAATGGGATTTGACTGGAGCGATGACATGATTCACGTTGACTTCGGTCTCGTTACTAAGAACCGTCAAAAGCTTTCAACTCGTAAAGGAAACATCATCCTTCTTGAACCAACACTTCAAGAAGCTATCAGCCGTGCCAAGGCTCAAATCGAAGCGAAAAATCCTGACCTTGAAAACAAGGAGCAAGTTGCTCGAGCTGTTGGTGTTGGAGCCGTGAAGTTCTACGACCTTAAAACTGACCGTAGAAACGGTTATGACTTTGACCTTGAAGCAATGGTTTCCTTCGAAGGGGAAACAGGTCCTTATGTCCAATACGCATACGCTCGTATCCAATCTATCTTACGCAAAGCGGATTTCAAACCTGAAGCAGATGCCAACTATAGCTTGAATGATCCTGAGAGCTGGGAAATCATCAAATTGCTTCAAGATTTTGCTCGTGTCATCAAGCGTGCATCTGATAACTATGACCCATCTCTTATCGCTAAATATGCAATCAACTTGGCTCAAGCCTTCAATAAATACTACGCTCACACTCGTATTTTGGATGAAAGTCCAGAACGCGACAGCCGCCTAGCTCTTAGCTATGCAACAGCAGTTGTCCTCAAAGAAGCACTTCGTTTGCTGGGTGTAGAGGCACCAGAGAAGATGTGATTCGCCAAAGTTACTTGATTGCAAAGCAATCTAAGTAACTAACGCCAAATCCTATTGGGACTTTGGCTAGGCGCTTCACTAGTTTTAGGACATAAATATGATCGATTTATGTCCTAAAACGTCGTAATCTTAAAGTAACTGGAACTAAAGTTCCTAGTCTCTTGACGGTAATCGCTATCGGGCGATTTACCTAAACACTTTACTAATTCATCTAAAAAATAACATCGATTTGTTTAGATTACGGATCTTGGTTTGGTACTAGAGTCAGGGGCAGAACAACCACTATTTTAGCTTAGCTATCGTCTGCCTGATTTTATATTGTCATTACTTGAAGAGTCTGGGACAAAAGTCCTAGCCTCTCAATTGTCTTTGGATTGTCGAGCAAGACGCAGTGGTTGAGTGGGCTCTACTACACTGATTTCATCAGCTTTTACAGCCCTACTCAACTGTGCGGAGGTGGGACGACGAAATCGAATTCTAACGAATTACCGATTTCTGTCCCACTCTCTTTTCTCTTGTTATTAACTTCTTTATCACACAGGGAGAGACTTTATGAGCCAATATGCTTATATTTTAGTTGTCATCAGTCTTGTCGTTCTTTTTCTCATCAACAAATACGAAAAGGAAAAACTACAAGGCCTTCTACAAGAACAGCTTTTAAAGGATGAAACTTTTCGAGCTACTATCAAGGAAAAAATTCAAACAACAGAAAACATCAACGATGTCATAGACTACATCAACAAGGGATATCGTTTGGGAATCATGATTTCAAAGGAAATTGTGGAAGACATCAGAAAATGAGGCTGGGACAGTAGTCCTAGCCTCTCAATTGTCTTTGGATTGTCGAGCAAGACGCAGTGGTTGAGTGGGCTCTACTACGCTGATTTCATCAGCTTTTACAACCCTACTCAACTGTGCGGAGGTGAGACTACGAAATCGAATTCTAATGAATTACCGATTTCTGTCCCACTCTCATTTTTTCCGGAGAACTAAGATTCCCACCAGTATAACAATCCCTAGTGATGCCATAGTTCCGTATGCTGACAAACTTTCATCAAGAAATTTCTTGGAGAACTGCAACAGAGCGAACTCTAAGAGTAGCAAGGCACTGCATAGCATAATATCCTTGAAGCTTGGTTTTCGTTTTATATACTTTAAAAATGATCTCTGTAGTTTACTCATTTCGATTGTTCCCTTTTTAAGTAAATCCTTTATTCATAGAACAAAACTCTTCCTCAGAAAATCTGGCCTCTTACAAAGCTTCTAATTCATAGAGTTCTGCGATAATCCCTGCAACCTTTTTAATATCTCCCAGCATTCCACGCATCTCAAAGTCAGCCAATACAGGGAAACCAAAGCGTTGGCTGTATTGTCTAGCCGTCAAACAGTATTGGTTGTTAAAGTTACGATTACCGGATCCTACAACACCAAAACACTTGCTGGCATTGTCACCGTAAGCAATAAATTCCCCTACTGGAGTGGTCAAAATCTCCACATCACCATTATCAACACCATTGCCACCTTCTAGATAAGTCGGTAGAAAAGCCACATATGGATTGGTCATTTCAAAGAAGTCTTCCCCTTCCTTGACCAAATCTTTAATATGAATTTTTTCTACTTCGATGTTCTCATACTGTTCTAATAGGTAGGCCTTCAGACGTGTAACGAAACTCTCCGTATTTCCGCTCAGACTGATATAGACTAAGGAAATTTTTTTCATTTTCTCCTCCTTTTTTTGAATCATAAAAAATAACTACCAAGATTGTATCTTGATAGTTATGCTTTGTCAACTCTTAGGCAAGTTCTTCCTCTTCTTGAGCTTCTGTTAATTCTTTCTGCTGACGCCACATCTTATAGAAGACGATTGCTAGGAAGATAACATTGAGTACAACCCCAAAAATAGCAGAGCCTTTAGCACCTAGTTCAGCTCCCATACGGACGTTAGGGTCTGTAAAAAGTGAAAGTGCATCTTGGACTCCTACAAAGTTGTAGATAGAACCAAGGATAGCTAGAAAGACATAGCCGATATAGGCATAATTAGCCAACTGGATGTTTTTACGAACGAGGAAGACCAAAGCAACCACAACTAAAATAGCTGATAAGACAACTAAAATCATGTTAAAAATTGAATGGGCATGTTCAGTTACTTTAATCGTGTAGGCAATCAGTTCCTTAGCATAAGTAGCATCTACACCTGACGACTCAATATTACCCATACTTTCTGCAGTAGGTACTGGAGAGATGAGCCCAAATAGCGATATTGCTGAGAGTAAGGCTGATAAAATCAGCAACACCCAAAGATAGATTGGTTTCTTTTTCATAAAAGTAACCTCCTCATATTTTTTTAATTATTATAGCATATTTTACGAAGGAGAACAACTGTTACAAGTTCGTTTCCACCTGTTTACGGTAGGCTTTAGGAGACTTCCCACACAGTTTTCGAAAAACCTTATAGAAATAACCTACATTACTGTATCCAACCGTATAGCAGATATCCTCAATACTATCATTTGTAGATAGCAAGAGCTGCTGAGCTGCCTTGATACGTTGCTTATTGAGAAGCTCTGCAAAGGTGGAATTGGTTTCCTTCTTGATCAACTGCCCCAAATAAACAGGATTGATAAAGAGATCCTTGCTGATATCCTTGAGAGAAAGCTCTTTTTGGTAATCTCTACCAATAACTTCAAGTACACTGACCACATTTTCATTCATTCGATATTGGCCGAAGAAGGATGTCAAGGTTTCCTTGGTATAAGCGACTAAATCCTCAAAAGTTGTAATAGCATGAATGTTCTTGACAATATCTGTCATATCGTCTGCTTTCAAATGTTCAAAAAGATGGAAGACATCCATGACAAACTGGGTAAAGAGCTGCTTTGTGATAGATACTCTCGGTGTATTTTCTAAGACAATCTTCTCAAGCAAGGTCAATTCATCAATAATTTGCTGGAGATTTCCTTGAATAATCACCCGATAGATAGGTTCGTAGTAAGAAAAGAGACTTTCAGACTGATCTAAATTGACCGATCCATAAAAGAGAGTCTTTTCAACATCACGCTTCCACTTTTCAAAGTTGATTTGATAAGGAGCTTCAAAAGGCATGACTAGCAAACCCTCAAATTCCTGATCTGCAAGGACGATTTGCCAGTCCTGACCTAGAACATAGTAGGGAATGACAAAATCCCCTTGTTTTTCTTTTGAAAGCCCAATCCACCAGTTTTCTTTTTGGGTGAGATGAGTCTTGAATGCTTCCTCATCCAGTTGCTGACTCAAAATTTCTGGTTCTTGAACCTTCTCACGAAGTTGAGTGACGATTTTTTCAAGTAAATGTCCCAGCTCAACCTTATCGACTGGTTTAACCAGATAATCAACCACGCTGAGATTCATAGCTTTTTTGACGTAGTCAAATTCTTGATAGCCCGATAGTAGGATATAATAAGCATCTGGCAACAAGTCCTTCATTTCCTGAATCATTTCAAGTCCTGTTTTGTCAGGCATGTTGACGTCAGATATCACAATATCCACAGGATGTTCTCGGACATAGTCAAGAGCGTCGTCAGCATGATTGGCTATAGCAACGACTTCCATATCCCATTTTTCAAAAGGAATCAAACGCTTGAGACCTTCGGTAATCATGTACTCGTCGTCCACTAATAGTACTTTATACATCTTTATCCTTTCTCCTCATCCTGAATAGTAATTCGATAACGAACACCTTGATGTTCCATTGATTCTACACTAATGTTATAGCGGTCCCCAAAATAGAGAACAAAACGTTCATGAACATTGACGATACCGATGGACTGTCGTTTTCCACTATAATCCACTGTGTGTTCAAACGTTCTTTGGGCTAATTTAGTTTGAATTTCTGCTAATTTTTCAGCAGACATCCCGCGACCATTATCCACCACTAAAATTTCGACATAGCCCTCTTGTTTCAAAGCCTTTATACTGATAACATTATCCGTTCTTCTGTGATCAACTCCATGGGCAAAATAATTCTCCACCAAGGGCTGGAGGGTAAATTTTGGAATCCGCATTTCTTTTAGCTTGGGATCAATTTTAAAGCCATAGGCGATTGACTTGGGATAGCGAACCATACAGAGATAGCTATATTTGCGACAAAACTCTACTTCTTGCTTGAGCGTCGTTTCTCGTTCATCAGAGATGTTGTTGCGCAAGAGACTACTGAATTCGTAGATAATATCTGCCAATTCATTCTGATCTGCCATGACTGCATACATTCGTAAAAATTCGAGGGTATTGTACATAAAATGCGGATTAATTTGAGCTTGCAATGCCCGCATATTGGCATCTTTTTGACTAAGCTCCAGCTGGTAAATATCGTGGATATTTCTCTCCAGTCGGTCCAACATATCATTTGTCGTTTCCGCAATTAAAAGCAACTCCTGATCCTTTTTGGTAAGATCAATCCGCTTACCTTGCTCGCCTTGCGCAATATCATGGATTGTCTCCACTAGGTCAACAACTTGTGCTTGATACTTGGAGAATGTCTTCTTCAAAGTCGCATATAAAATGACGATAAAGAGGGCACTGAGGGCAAGGATGATGCCTGAACTAGCCATACTGCCACTAAGTACATAATCTCTAGGAACAGCTACTTGAACCTGATAGCCATGCGATGTTACAGCAAGCAACCAATTTTCACGATCACTTTTTTCACCCAGATGAAACATATCCGTTTCAAAAGGGGAGGTAATGGTCACAGCGATGGGAATGGTTCCTCTGGTATTGTCAATAGCCTTATAAAAAACATCAGAAGTCACAGAAATGTAGATCACACCTAAAGGCAGGTCTGATACTGGGTCCGATACTGGGATGGCAAAACTATTAGCTTCTGGCTTGAAACCTTCAGCAGGTAGTTTATAGCCACTACGATTGTCTCTTTTGGAGACATAAACTTCTGTCGAATCCTGTAAAACGATGGCTACGCCTGTTACAAAATCATTGCGCACATAGAGATCATCGATATTTTCATAGATGGATACCGAAATATAAGGCGATGCCTTACGCTCTAGTTGCCAATAAAAATAATCGGGGGTGCTGAGGCTAAAGTACTTATAAATCCCTTCGATGCGTGCCTGATTTTCTACTAAATCTTGAGCTAAACGAGCTGACTCACGATAATAATATTCAACCTCATTCACTGTCCGTGTTAAAACCCGCTGGGTAACATGCTCCGCTTCTTTTTCGCGATTATCCCAGTTTACATAGGAAATCAAAAGGGCAAAACTGGCAATGATGACAATCATCACCCAGCTATAGGTTCGAAGGAGCGAATGAAGCCAAAACTGTTTCATTCTATTTGGACGCCAATTTTTCATGAATGTTTTCATAAACGGGCTCCAATAAATCACTAATAAAGAAATGCCACATTCCAATTCCCACAAAAATGATGAGAGCCGGCATGTAGAAGGCAATGATGGCTAACAAGACACTTCCAAGAAGAATCTTAGCCATAGCTGATAGACTCATAAAAATTCCGATGAAGGCAAGCTTTAGAGTATTTTTGTAGGATAATTCAAAGTAAACCTGCAATTTTAAAGACACTGCATAGGCTAAAAATACCAAGACTGACAGAAAGATATTTAGAAAGGTTGCTGCCAAGTGGATGATGGTCTGATGCGGCAATTGAACCATCAGATACAAACCATAAATCAAGAGCAAATCAAGTCCAAAAAAGGTATAAAAACTGAGATTGCTTTTAATAAAATTACTCTTATATAGAGTCCAAGCTTCCTTAAAACGATAAGCACGGTAAGAATAGCCGTGTTCTGCAAATAAACTCATGAGAGTCGCACTAGCTGGCGCAATACCAAAAACCACACCTCCTGCTAGTGTCAATAACCAAAAATAAGCTGTAGCTATCATCCCCAAAAAGAAACGATGAAAGACTAGCTCAATGAAATTTCCCACGGTTTGCCTCCTAAAAAATAATCTAGAACTATTATAACATATTTCAAGCGCTCTCAAAAAAGAAGAGGAAAGAAAAGATAGCGAGAGTTAAACTCGCTACTTTTTTAGTAACAAGTCCGGAGTAAGCATCCATCCTTGTCAAAGGTGTACAAATAAATAAGTATATAGTTGTTTAATAAAGGTATTTGTACTATAGTAAAGATAGATAGAGATACCGATTAATGACCAAAGAGGGTTTCAGAAAAGTTAAACATCTTTGCAGATTAAATAATTACTATTCAAATCAATTATTGGCTTTATAAAATAACGAAAGGAGTATGAATCATGAGTATTTTTACTTTAAGAGTTACGTTGGTGTGTATTGCTCTTGTATTGAATCTTTTCTCTGATAAATTGTTCAAACAACATGCAAAAAGCGGGAGAATAATTTGTGATATAATCTTATTAGTCGCTTACTTATTAACATATCTGTTCTAAATTATTTTAAGAATACAGGAATTTGTTTGTCCTGTATTCTTTTTTTCTGCCAAAATGTACATTGAGAAAATAAATAACAAGTTGAGAAAATAAACCAAATTAGAAACGAAAAAAGAGAATGAAAAAGGTAGTGATTGAACTGAAATATAGTGAAATGTATGAAAATTGGAAAAAAGAAAAAACGCTTAAAATCAGCGTTTTTCTTCTGTATTGATTCGTATTGAATGCTTACTTAGCTTCTGTAAAAATTAACTTATACTCTTACAAAGCTTATTCTGATAGACTTTATAACTGTCTGCGTAAAAAAGGGAGAGATTCATATAATACCTAGATTTTCCAAAAATTCTTTATCAACCTGAAAACCTGGTTTGATAAGTATGGGTTTCACTATATTTCAAGACTTCTCTATAATAGACTTTTATACACTCCATTATATTTTATAATTTGAGAAAATTTGATTTAAGTCGTTGAAAAAAGGGAAATATCTTCTATATTTTAACTATTCTCACTATCATGTATATCTTGCAACAGATTAAGTAGGAAATAAAAAATTAACCTATTCTGCTTTTATCAAACCTAATGTTTCTATAAAACATAACTTAATATTTCCTATACTCTTTATCTATATGGAATCTTTGATAAGCTTATATCTATCTCCGGATCTAAATAATTAATATATGGACCTATAAAATCGATATCTATTGCTTTAGGCCCAATAATAACCTCACTATATTTACTAGAATCATTATCTACATCACTCAAATATGTATACAAAAATGGAAATGGGTAACCTTCTTTCTCTTTACATTCAATCTCAAATTTTAAATTATCAGGATCAGAAAGTACAATTCTGTACTCCTCTTCATAAGAATAGTCGACCGTTTTAAATAAAAAACTTATATCTTGTTGAATATTAGAAATAACCTCAGGATATTTGTCCTTTCTACTTCCTTTTATTTTTTTGCATGTTTTTTTCAAGTCTTCTAACATACTTTTTAATGATGTTTCATCTGGTTTGTCCATATGACTTACATGTACTTCACCATCTGAACTAAGATAACAAACTCGATAGATATCTGCTTGAGAATCAGAAACTATTTTTTCTAAAAAATTATTCTTCAATCTGATAAAGGCACCTTCCCCATTGTCCCCATATTGTTGCCACATTGGAAGAATGTCAACATTCGGTGTGAGACTCATCATATAAATATGGGATGGTAAAAAATCCTTCTGATGATATGAACTATCTAAAAAGTTCGTGATTACTTTTCCTTCCAACGGATCATTCATTAATCTAGAATTTGTTAGCCTTAAGTAATCACCTTTGTCCTGACTAGTTAAATCTTCATTGTTTATACTATCATCATTTCTCATTTTTTGAAAAATTTTATTCTTTTGACTCTCTAACAAAATTTTTAGTGTAGACATTGAAGTATAATGTCCTAAGTAGATTTTCTTTTCTTGTAAAAAATTTCTATCGATTTTTAAAAAATTTTTAATACTTTCGATTTTTTCATAAGCTTGATTAACAAACTCATCTAATTTTAATAGTTTCTTTTTTATAGACTCACTTGTATATTTATTTTTAATTCTTTCTATAATTTCTGCGAAATCCGAATATTCCCCTTTCCCTTCATAAATATGTTTTTGAGTAAAATCTAAGAAGTCCTCAGCTAACATTACAGAACTAAGGTCATCAAAAAAACTATCATAAAGTATTTTATAATCTATAGCAAATTGATGGTCCTCATATAATTTTATCGATTCAGATAACATCAAATAATTTGCTTTATTATCAGTATTAAATATTAAAGATGATAGATCAAATAAAAAATTTGCAATCGTACCTTTTTTATTTTTCGAAAATTTTTCACTTCCATAATCGTTCAAAAAATTATCAAAGTTTTCTTTTGTAAATATAATATCTCCAAGTCCATTTAAAAACTTCCCATACCCTTTACCACTACGTTTCAAAAACTTATAGTAGAGAGGATTTGTTCCAAGTGAATATACCTTTTTTTCGAGATTAAATTTCTCGAAATTCTGATATTCACCAGGTAAAAGATAATCATAATCTGTATCATCTAAAAAAAACAAATGAAGAATACCGAGAATTCTGATTCTCAATTTATTATTATTATCTTTATAATATAAATATAGAACAAAATTTTTCATCTGTTCGTTTCTTCTTGAAAGAAAAAGCAAAAAGTGGCATCATTCTTATCGTCATAAGTAAAGTTTTCTTGAGAAGCATCTTTTTGAGCAAAATATATTTTAACAGGCATATAACACTTGTTCCTTTATATTATCAATTTGATAATTTTATTATATATCATTTTATGATATTAATAAAGCTAGAAATTAAAAATAATGTTAATCGTAATTCATTTATAAAATAAAAAATTTTATCTAAAAAAAGTATTTCTAAATATCTATCTCGTTTTAGAGGGTTCACATTTCTATATAAAATCTGTAGTTTGCTATCAGTAGACTTTAGAGATATTGAATCTATATTTTTATTCTATTAACAAAAGTTTTAATTCTGCTTTTTTCAAGCCTGTTCATCAGTGAGTTTATTTTTGTTCCACGAATAAGCAATATTTTCCTATTGGTCATAAATCAACAAAATTAGAAGCAAAAAAAGGTAGAGAAAAAGGTAGAGATTGAACTGAAATATAGTGAAATGTATTGAAATTGAAAAAAAGAAAAAACGCTTAAAATGTACTGACCCCAAAAAGTTAGACAATTAATTTACCCAAAGGATTTAGTTCTGTATTGTACAGGACTAAGTCCTTTTAGTTTTACCTTAATTCGTTTGTTGTTGTAGTAATTGATATAGTCTACAATAGCTTGTTCCAATTGATTAAGTGATTTAAAGGTTTTCTCATAGCCATAAAACATTTCGGATTTTAAAATGCCAAAGAAAGATTCCATCATGCCGTTGTCTGGGCTGTTGCCCTTACGTGACATAGATGCTCGAATTCCCTTACTTTCTAGGAACCGATGATAAGAATCGTGTTGGTATTGCCAGCCTTGATCGCTATGGAGAATCGTATTCTCATAGTACTTCTCTGTGAAGGCCTGTTTTAACATGCTCTTCACTTGTTCCAAGTTCGGTGAAGTAGAAAGATGATAAGCGATGATTTCGCTGTTGAAACCATCTAAAA